>NZ_AFAL01000382.1 GCF_000193225.1 Verminephrobacter aporrectodeae subsp. tuberculatae At4
CAACTCCAGCAAGCCACCCGCGGTGAAGCGCGTTCTCGCGCACGAACTCGAAGCGGGTATGCAGAAGGCCCAGCTCACCAAGACCGCCATGGCCAAGCGCATGGGCACCACGCACGCGCAGCTTGATCGGTTGCTCAGTCCAGACAACCCGGCCACAACACTTCAGACGCTGGTGAAGGCCGCAGGGGCCGTTGGCAAGCGGGTGAAGATTTCGCTGATCAATGCATAAGCGCTGCACCGCTCATTGGCCATGGGCAGAGATGTCGACGCGGCGCAAAGAGAACAACAAAGGAGGGGCTGCACATGGGTATTTCAGAACTGTCATCAATTGATTTGCGCGTGCCGCGCCGTACGCGTCGATGAGCAACATCTTTTTCGAGCGTCCGATCCTGAACTCGCCCTACGGGTACCCGGCCCGACACTGGGAACTCGGCGAGGACAAGCAGCCCACGCAGCGCATCGCCGAGAACCGTCGGCGGGCCGACTTCGTCATGCCCATCCCGGCGCCGAAGAAGCGCAAGGGAGCGGAGAAGCAAGCCGCGCTGCTGTTCGACGAGCGCTCTACCCAGGAACAGCAGTACGACCACACGGCCATCATCAACGCTGTCCGGGCTGAGGTGGACAAATGGCGCGCTCTGCCGAGCCCGAACGACTGGCGCGTGACGCCCGAGACGGCCCGCCTGCTGCAGCACTGGCGCCATCACGCCTTCAGCAACACGCGCCCGTTTTTCTGCCAGGTCGAGGCGGCGGAGACGGCGATCTGGCTCACCGAGGTAGCGCCGCAGTTGGGTAAGTCCGCCGAGCGCTTCATCGAGCACTTGGCCAACGCGAACCAGGACGCCAACCCGGGCTTGAGCCGGCTTGCCCTGAAGCTTGCCACTGGCGCTGGTAAGACCACCGTGATGGCCATGTTGATGGCCTGGCAGACCGTCAACGCCGTACGCCGGCCCGGCAGCAAGAAGTTCACGCGCGGCTTTCTCATCGTTACGCCAGGCATCACGATCCGCGACCGCTTGCGGGTGCTGCGGCCCAACGACCCCGATAGCTATTACGCCAGCCGCGAACTCGTGCCGAGCGACATGCTCGACGACTTGAACAAGGCCAAGATCGTCATCACCAATTACCACGCCTTCAAGCTGCGCGAGCGTGTCGAGCTTTCCAAGGGAGGCCGGCAACTGCTTCAGGGGCGCACCGGCGACGCCCCCGAGACCTTGGAAACCGAAGGCCAGATGCTTCAACGGGTGATGCCTGAGCTGATGGGGATGCCCCAGGTGATGGTGATCAACGACGAAGCGCACCACTGCTACCGCGAGAAGCCGAAGGCCGCAGCTGACACCGGAGACGATGATCTTTCCGGCGACGAAAAGAAAGAGGCCGAACAGAACAACGAGGCCGCTCGTTTGTGGATCAGCGGCATCGAAGCGGTTCAACGCAAGATCGGCGTCACCCGTGTGATGGATTTGTCGGCCACGCCGTTCTTCCTGCGCGGATCGGGCTACGCCGAGGGCACGCTGTTCCCCTGGACGCTGTCCGACTTCTCGTTGATGGACGCCATCGAATGCGGCATCGTCAAGCTGCCGCGTGTGCCGATCGCCGACAACATCCCCGGTGGCGAGATGCCGATGTACCGGGAACTGTGGAAGCACATCGGCAAGCAGATGCCGAAGAAGGGCCGCGGCAAGGCGAGTGGGCTGGACCCGCACAAGCTGCCCACGCCGCTCATCACGGCCTTGGAGGCGCTCTACGGCCACTACGCCAAGACCTTCGAGTTGTGGCAGCGCGCCGGCATCAACGTGCCGCCGTGCTTCATCGTCGTGTGCAACAACACCGCCACGTCGAAGCTGGTCTATGACTACATCGCCGGCTTCGAGCGCGAGCACGAAGACGGTACGCGCTCGCATGAAGCCGGCCGGCTCGAACTGTTTCGAAACCACGATGAGCATGGCAATGCCCACGGACACCCGCGAACGCTGCTAATCGACAGCGAACAGCTTGAATCCGGCGAAGCGCTTGACGACAATTTCCGCGGCGTCGCTGCTGACGAGATTGAGCGCTTTCGCCGCGAGATCATTGAGCGCAGTGGCGATCCGCGTGCAGCCGACAGCATCAGCGACCAGGACTTGCTGCGCGAGGTGATGAACACGGTAGGCAAGGCCGGCCGCCTGGGCGAGTCGATCCGCTGCGTGGTGTCGGTCAGCATGCTCACCGAAGGCTGGGACACCAACACCGTTACCCATGTGCTCGGCGTGCGCGCCTTCGGCACCCAATTGCTGTGCGAGCAGGTCATCGGTCGTGCGCTGCGGCGGCAGAGCTACGAGCTCAACAACGAAGGGCTGTTCAATGTCGAGTATGCCGACGTGCTTGGCATCCCGTTCGACTTCAACGCGGAACCCGTCATCGCACCGCCGCAGAAGCCGCGCGAGACGGTGCGCGTGCAGGCCGTGCGGCCGGATCGCGACGCGCTCGAGATCCGCTTCCCGCGCGTTCAGGGCTACCGCATCGAACTGCCCGAGGAGCGTATCACGGCATCGTTCGATGCCGATTCGACGCTGACCTTGACACCTGAGCTGGTGGGCGCCACCGAAACGCACAATAGCGGCATCATCGGTGAACCGGTGGACCTGACGCTGGCGCACACAGCCGACGTGCGTCCGTCGCAGGTGGTGTACGAACTTACCTCACACCTTGTGCTGCACAAGTGGCGCGATCCTGGCGAGGCACCGCGCCTGCATCTGTTCGGTCAGCTCAAGCGCATCGTCAAACAGTGGCTCGACGAAGGCCACCTCGTGTGCAAGGGCGGTACCTATCCCGCCCAGCTCAAGTACAAGGCCCTGGCCGACACCGCGTGCGAACGCATCACCGCTGGCATCGTGCGGGCCGAACTCGCCAAGGCGCGCCCGATCCAAGCCGTGCTGGACCCGTACAACCCGATAGGCAGCACGCGGCATTTAGCGTTCAACACCACAAAGACTGAACGCTACGCCACCGATGCACACCTGTGCCACATCAACTGGGTGGTGCTCGATAGCGACTGGGAGGCCGAGTTCTGCCGGGTGGCCGAGAAGCACCCGCGTGTGCGTGCCTACGTGAAGAACCACAACCTCGGGCTGGAGGTACCGTACCGCTACCAGGCCGAGATGCGCAAGTACCGCCCCGACTTCATCGTTCGCATTGATGACGGGCGCGGCAAGGATGGGAACGAAGGCGACCTGTTGAATTTAGTCGTCGAGATCAAGGGCTACCGCGGCGAAGACGCGAAAGAGAAAAAGAGCACGATGGACAACTACTGGGTGCCGGGCGTCAACCGGCTTGGGAGCCATGGCCGCTGGGCTTTTGCCGAGTTCACCGATGTCTATGCCATGCAGCATGACTTCGCAGCCAAGCTGCAAGAGGCATTCGATGCGATGGTCACCAAAGCTGCTGACGGTGTCGCCGTCGCGGTGCCGACGGCTTGAGCACCGACATGGCAACTTCCAAGGGACGCAAGGGAACCGACGGTGCGACGGGCGCAGGGAAAATCGTTACGGCGATTCAACATGACGACGCCAAGCGCAAGAACATTCCGACCGCCGAGTACCAGTCGGTGCTGGAGAAGCAGAAGCTGGCGCCGGTGCGCGTGAGCTATCCGCGCGAAGAGTCGGGAAAGGCGCTGGAGGAGGAGAAGCAGGCACGCAATCGCGACATCGACCCTCAGCTCCTGTGGCGCGGCAAGGACCGGCAGGACTGGAGCGATCTGGTGGTGCATGCACCGCCGCTGTACATCCAGGAGAAGGTCCACGCCAAGGCCCTGATTGATGACCTGCTGCGTGAGACCCGTGAGCGTGAGCATGCCGAAGGCGAGCGCACGCCCGACCTCTTTTCCGACTTCAACGGCATTCCGCACGGCGCCGACAAGACCGAGTTCTACGCCCATGACCAGAACTGGTCGAACCGGATGATCCTGGGCGATTCATTGCAAGTGATGGCCTCTCTGGCGGAACGCGAGGGGTTGCGCGGGAAGGTGCAATGTATCTACTTCGACCCGCCCTACGGAATCAAATTCAACTCGAACTTTCAGTGGAGCACAACGAGCCGGGACGTGAAGGACGGCAATACGCAGCACATCACGCGCGAGCCGGAGCAGGTCAAGGCGTTTCGGGATACTTGGCGGGATGGCATTCACTCATACCTGACATATCTCCGCGATCGGTTGGCCGTAGCACGCGACCTTCTAACTGAGAGCGGTTCGATCTTTGTGCAGATAGGGGATGAGAACTCGCATCGAGTTCGCGCGGTGATGGATGAAGTATTCGGCGCCGAGAACTTCGTGGTGTCCATTGTGGCGCAGAAGACAACGGGAGCGGGGAGTCCAGGGGAACTGAAAACACTCCCCGGGGTCGCTGATCACTTGCTGTGGTATGCGAGAAGCACAGAGGCTTTGAAGTATCGACAGTTGTGGCGAGAGAAGATTGCTGGAGCAGTTGGCGGCAGCCTTTACACGCAAGTCGAGGAGGCCGACGGTTCGCGACGGCCGTTCAGCAGGGAGGAGAAGTCGGGTGGTTCTCTTCCCTCTGGTGCTCGCGCTTTTGGTGTTGACAACTTGATGTCTTCGTCCGGAGTGGACAAGACTCGATACCCGGTCATGATTGCCGGGAGAGAATATCGCCCTACGTCCGGCGTCTGGAAGACCGGCCAGTCCGGAATGTTGAAGCTGATTGCTGCGAATCGTGTGCATTCTGGCTCGGGTAAGAACATCGGATATATCCGATATCTCGATGACTTCCCAGCGTTCCCGTACAACAGCGTATGGACAGATGCGGTCGGCCAGAATCAGTTCGGTGGCGACAAGATCTACGTAGTTCAGACCGCCAATAAGTTGGTTGAGCGGTGTGTGCTGATGGCGACGGACCCCGGTGACCTCGTCCTCGATCCCACTTGCGGTTCTGGCACCACCGCCTATGTCGCCGAACAATGGGCCCGTCGCTGGATCACCATCGACACATCGCGCGTTGCGCTCGCTCTGGCCCGTGCGCGCATCATGGGCGCACGCTACCCCTACTACCTGCTCGCCGACTCGCGCGAAGGCCAGATGAAGGAAGCCGAGGTCACTCGCAATGTGCCTTCCAGTCAGCCAGTCCACGGCAGCATCCGCCAGGGTTTCGTTTACGAGCGTGTGCCGCACGTCACGTTGAAGTCGATTGCCAACAACGCGGAGATCGACGTGATCTGGAACGAGTGGCAGCAGGCACTGGAGCCGCTACGTGAGCAGCTCAACGCTGCGCTGTCGAAAAGCTGGGGCGAATGGGAGATCCCGCGTGAGGCTGAGTTGACATGGCCCGACACCGCAAAGAAGCTGCACGCTGGTTGGTGGCAAGCCCGCGTCGCGCGCCAAACGGCCATCGACGGCAGCATCGCCGCGAAGGCCGAGTTCGAATACCTCTACGACAAGCCCTATGCGGACAACAAGCGCGTCCGCGTCGCAGGCCCGTTCACTGTGGAGAGCCTTTCGCCGCACCGTGTCCTTGGCGTGGACGAGAACGACGAACTGATCGATAAGGTCGCTGACGCCGATGGTGAGTACGCGGCGAAGCAGAGCTTCCCGCAGATGATCCTGGAGAATCTCAAGACCGCCGGCGTTCAGCAAGCCCACAAGGAAGGCCGCATCACGTTCACGGCGCTCTCGGGCTGGCCAGGCGAGTACATCTGCGGTGAAGGCAAGTACGAAGAAGGCGACGGTGGCACAGCCCACCAGCGCCGCGCCGCGATCTTTATCGGCCCGGAGTTCGGCACCGTCACTCGCGTGGACTTGGTGGCCGCCGCACGCGAGGCCCGCGACGCCGGCTTCGATGTGCTGATCGCATGCGCCTTCAACTACGAGGCGCACACGACAGAGTTCAACAAGCTGGCCGACCTCCCAGTGCTCAAGGCGCGCATGAACGCCGACCTGCACATGGCCGAGGACCTGAAGAACACTGGCAAGGGCAACCTGTTCGTGATCTTCGGCGAGCCCGATATTTCGCTGTTGACCGAAGGCGACGGGCACATCCGTGTCAAGGTCAACGGCGTTGATGTCTTCCGCCCGAACGAAGGCAAGGTCGAGTCCAGCGGGCCAGACGAGATTGCCTGCTGGTTCATCGACACCGACTACAACGAAGAGAGCTTCTTCGTTCGCCATGCCTACTTCCTGGGGGCGAACGATCCGTACAAGTCGCTGAAGACAACACTCAAGGCCGAGATCGATGAGGACGCCTGGGCCACATTGCACAGCGACACGTCAAGGCCGTTTGCCAAGCCCAAGTCCGGCCGGATTGCAGTGAAGGTGATCAATCACCTGGGCGATGAGGTGATGAAGGTTTTCAAGGTAGCGTGATGATGCAGCGGTGTTGAGCTCAAGCAGGGACTACAGCATGAACTTCCGAATTGCCGATACGTTCACCGCAAGCCTCGCGCGATTGACGGGCGAAGAGCAGAAAGCCGCCAAGACGACGGCTTTTGATTTGCAGATGAACCCGGCGAATCCGGGCATGAGCTTTCACAAGCTGGACAAAGCGCGGGACAAGAACTTTTGGTCGGTGCGGGTGAGCAGCGACATCAGGCTGATCGTCCACAAGTCGGCGGACAGCTTGCTGCTGTGCTACGTCGATCACCATGACAAGGCATACCAGTGGGCCGAACGGCGGCGCCTGGAGACGCACCCGACGACCGGAGCGGCACAGTGGGTGGAGATGCGCGAGCGCGTCGACGAGATCGTGGTTCGTCGGGGCGAGCCGGTATCTGCTGCTGTCACCCCCCAGCCGACGGCGAAGCCGTCGCCCTTCGGCCAGATGTCTGACCAGGACTTGTTGAGTTGGGGCGTGCCCACCGAGTGGTTGGCAGAGATTCGTCAGGCCGATGAGGACAGTTTGCTCGTGCTGGCCGAGAAGTTGCCGGCTGAAGCTGCGGAGGCGCTTCTCGAACTGGCCACCGGCGGCACACCGCGGCGCCCCCAGACGGCACCGCCGGGAGCCGATCCGTTCGCGCATCCCGATGCGCAGCGCCGGTTCCGCGTCATGCAGGACGTGGAAGAGTTGGAGCGTGCGCTGGAGTTTCCGTGGGACCAGTGGACGGTCTTCCTGCACCCGGCGCAACGGCAGTGGGTGGAACGCGATCATGGCGGACCGGCGCGCGTGTCAGGCTCTGCGGGGACCGGCAAAACCATCGTGGCGCTTCATCGCGCGGTTTACTTGGCGAGGAACAACGAAGATTCGCGGGTCTTGCTCACCACGTTCACGCCGGCGTTGGCCCATGCACTGCACACGCGGCTGCGTCGGCTGGTGGGGCGGACGCCGAAACTGGCCGAGCGAATCGACGTGGTGGCGATCGACGAGCTCGGTGAGCGTCTTTTCAAGTTCGCGTTTGGAAAACCTGCACTGGCCGACGATCAGCTCGTTCGGCGCTACCTCGTGGACGCAGTCGCGACCTGCGCCGCTGAACAGGGTGCATCGGCGACCGCGCTGCCGGCGAAGCTTGGCCAGGGGTTCCTGTGGAGTGAGTGGGCAGAAATCGTTGATCCATGGCAGATCGATAGCGGGGAAGGCTATCGCGACATCAAGCGCCTGGGGCGCAAGACGCGCTTGTCAGAGGCGCAGCGCGCGGGAGTATGGAGCATCTTTAGCCTCGTGCGGGATCGCCTTCGCAGCGAAAAGCGGGTGACGCGCGCCGAGCTGTTCACGCGGCTTGCTGCGCACTATGCTGCCGGTGCAAAGCTGCCTTTCGAGCACGTGGTGGTGGACGAAGCGCAGGACATCGGTGTGCCGCAACTCAAGTTCCTCGCGGCTTTCGGTGGGCAGCAGCGCAACGCCTTGTTTTTTGCGGGCGACTTGGGACAGCGCATCTTTCAGCTGCCATTTTCATGGAAGTCATTGGGAGTGGATGTACGCGGGCGGTCGCGCACGCTCCACGTCAACTACCGCACCTCGCACCAGATTCGCATCCAGGCGGACCGTCTACTCGGTCCCGAATTGGTTGACGTGGACGGCAACTCCGAGGATCGAAAGGGCACCGTATCGGTTTTCAACGGACCTGCGCCGCTGGTGCGGGTGGTTGCATCTGTCGATGCGGAAATCACAGCGGTCGCAGCCTGGCTGGGCGAGTGTGTGAAGCAAGGCGTGCGGGCTGGCGAACTGGCTGTGTTCGTCCGTTCAGACGCTGAACTTGAGCGGGCTCGGCGTGCCCTGAGTCAGGCCCAGTTGCCGTATCACGTACTCGATGAGAACGTCGATACCGACAGCGACGAAGTCTCCATCGGTACGATGCACCTGGCAAAGGGGCTTGAGTTCCGGTGCGTCGTCGTGATGGCCTGCGACGACGAAGTGGTCCCCCTACAGGCGCGCATCGACGAGGTGTCGGACGAGGCCGATCTGAAGGAGGTCTATGACACCGAAAGGCACTTGCTCTATGTTGCGTGCACGCGAGCCAGAGACCGATTGTTGGTAACGGGAGTCGAGCCGGCGTCGGAGTTCTTGGCTGACTTGTCGTGATGGTGGTTATCGCTGTGCACTGTGCGCTGAAGCTCGCGCCGGCAGGGGAGGCATGACTTCGCTCGGTGGACGCCATAGCCACGGCGCGCTTTTGCCTGGGTGGACGAACTTCCCGAGAAGCTGGCCTGATTGCTCGTTGCTGAGGCCTGGTGACATTACGAAAAGCATATGCGCTTCCGGCTCGGTATCGGTCAGCGTTGCCTGGGCCATGGGGTGAAGCCGGGGCAGGTTGTATCGAAGACCTTTCACGAACGAGCGGGCATCGCCGACCAGCCGATCAGTGAGTTGCTGATCGAAGGCGTCTTCAACAGGCAGCCACTGCGGTGTCGTCGGCATCAGCGATAGCTCGGCAATGGTTGGAATGCCGGTAGCGCTTATGCCGAATGTGGCGATGACCACCAGATGCACACTCTCCGTTGCGCCCCACAGAGCCAGTTCAGCGGTGAAGCAGCGGCCCAAGCGACGGTAGAGCTGCTCGTCTATGGCGAACGCCTGGTCGGGCACGTGCTTGACGATGGCCTTGTAGCTGTAGCGCGCAGGCACGATCTCTTTGACCTCTGCAATCATCAGCATCAGCTGCTGAGGTTTGCCGGGAGCCGCCACCGCGTATGCCCATTGCGACATGCGTCGCGCACTGATTGCGTCGCGCTGTTCGACCGAGAACAACTCCGGAATGTAGAGACGAGCACGCAAAGCACTGCCGCGAGCGACTATGCTCCCTGCGGCGCGCAGCAAATGTCTGCGCACGGTGGCCCACGAGCGTTTACCAGCAAAGCCGGGATGCCAGCGCGTCAGCTCGGCCTGATCCCACAGGTAGTGCAGCAAGCCACGCAAGGACAGCTTGGTGCCATCGCTGACCGCACTGTCGACGGTAGCGCCCGGTGCTGAAACGGTCGACCTACCGCCGATCTTGGACATAGAGAAGCCGAGCTTCAAGGTCGTCTCGCCGGTGGCCGGGTCTTCGGTGATCGCCGAACCCAAGACCTGGCCCAGGCCGGAGAACTCGGGTGGAGGTTCGTAAGACGGACAGTCTGACGCGCTCATCCAAGCCTTTCAGGGCGCTCCGGTTCAACCTTGCTTTGGTTGATCGGCTGGGCCGTGGGGCCGGGGGCTGAGTAGTTACGATCTTGGGCGGTGCCAAACCCGCCGCCGCCCGGCGTGTGGATTTCAAACACATCGCCCGGCTGCATCTCGACCTGGCCGATATGCCCGAGCTGTTCGATCCTGCCGTCGCTGCGCAGTACGCGGTTGATTCCCACGGCGCCGGGCGCGCCGCCGGCCATGCCGAAGGCGCCGTGGCGGCGGCCGTTGGAGAGGATGCTCGCCGTCATGGGTTCGAGAAAGCGCACGCGGCGCACGCCGCCGTCGCCGCCTGCCCAGCGCCCGGCGCCGCCCGATCCTGCGCGGATTGCGTAGCCCTCGAGCCGCACCGGGAAGCGGAACTCCAGCACCTCGGGGTCCGTGAGGCGTGAGTTCGTCATGTGCGCCTGCACCACGCTGGTTCCCGCAAAGCCGCCGACCAGGGCGCCCGACGCGTCCCACACGCCGCCCGCGCCGCTGCCGCCCGCGATGGTCTCGTAGTACTGGTAGCGCGCGTTGCCAAAGGTGAAGTTGTTCATGGTGCATTGCCCCGCCGCCATCAGGCCGAGCGCACCGTACAGTGCGTTGGTGATGCAGGTGGAGGTTTCCACGTTGCCCGCCACCACCGCAGCCGGCGGGTCGGGGTTGAGCATGCTGCCACGCGGGATGATGACGTTCAGCGGCTTCAGGCAGCCGGCGTTGAGCGGGATCTCGTCGTCGACCAGCGTGCGGAACACGTACAGCACGGCGGCCATGCACACCGCCGTGGGCGCGTTGAAGTTGTTCGGCTGCTGCGCGCTGCTGCCGCCAAAGTCGATGGTCGCGCTGCGGTTCGCTGCGTCCACGCGCAGCGCCACGCGGATCTGCGCGCCGTTGTCCAGCGGCAGCGTGAAGGCGCCGTCCTTCAGGCGCGTGATGGCGCGGCGCACGGATTCCTCGGCGTTGTCCTGCACATGGCGCATATAGGCCTGCACCACGTCCAGGCCAAACTCGGCGACCATGCGGCGCAATTCCTGCTGGCCCTTTTCGTTGGCCGCGATCTGCGCGCGCAGGTCGGCCATGTTTTGCTGCGGGTTGCGGCTCGGGTACGCGCCGCTTTGCAGCAGCGCGATCACCTCGGCCTCGCGCAGCACGCCGCGGTCCACCAGCTTCACGTTGTCGATCTGCACGCCCTCTTCCTCGATGCGCGTGGAGAACGGCGGCATGGATCCGGGCGTGCTGCCGCCGATGTCGGCATGGTGCCCGCGGCTGCCCACGTAGAACCTGGGCGCGCGCTCGTCGGCGATCCACACCGGCGTGATGACGGTGATGTCCGGCAGGTGCGTTCCGCCGTGGTAGGGGTCGTTGAGCAGGTATACGTCGCCGGGCTGCATCCGGCCCGCGTTCTCGCGCAGCACGGTCCGGATGCTCTCGCCCATGCTTCCCAGGTGCACCGGCATGTGCGGCGCGTTGGCGATCAGGTTGCCCGCGGCGTCGAACAGCGCGCAGCTGAAGTCGAGCCGCTCCTTGATGTTCACCGAGTACGCCGTGTTTTGCAGTTGCAGCCCCATCTGCTCGGCGATGTTCATGAACAGGTTGTTGAACAGTTCGAGCAGCACCGGGTCCACCGTGGTGCCTGCGGCATGCTGCACCGCGCGCGCGGCGTGGCGCGTGAGCAGCAGGTGGTCGAGTTCGGTGAGCTGCGCCTGCCAGCCGGGCTCGACGATGGTCGTGGCGTTCTTCTCGGCGATGATCGCCGGGCCGGCAATCGCATCGCCCGGGCGCAGGTCCTCGCGCACCACCAGCGCGGCGTCGTGCCAGGCGGCCACGCCGTCCACGCCGCCGGTGTACATGCGCACGCTGCTGCGGCGCGGCACCGCGCGCGCGGGTTGCAGCGCGTGGCGGGGCTCCACGGGCGCGTCGCCGGGGAGCACGGCCTCAACCGAAACGGCCTCGACCACCAGGCCCTTGCCCTGCATCAGAAAGGCAAAGCGCTGGCGGTAGGCTTGCTCGAATCCCGCGCGGATCGCGGCACCCAGCGCGGCCGCATCGAGGGACGCCGCACCGGCGTCGGGCCAGGGGACGACGAGCGCCGCGTCGCTGCCCTCGTAGCGCACATGCACGCGGCGCCGCAGCAGCACCTGACCGCCACTGCCCGACTGCTGGCGTTCGAGTTCGCTGCACGCGCTGGCGGCCAGCTGCCCGAGCCTGGCCTCGATTCCCGCCAACGCATCGGGCGTCAACGGGCATTCCACGGTCTGCTCGCGGATCACGTTCTGATCCGCCAGGCCCATTCCGTAGGCGCTGAGCACGCCCGCCAGCGGGTGCACGAATACGCGCGTCATGCCCAGCGCGTCGGCGACCAGGCAGGCGTGCTGCCCGCCCGCGCCGCCAAAGCATTGCAGGGTGTAGCGCGTGACGTCGTAGCCCCGCGCCACGCTGATCTTCTTGATGGCGTTGGCCATCTGCTGCACGGCGATGCGGATGAAGCCATGCGCCACGTCTTCGGCCCGGCGCCCGGTCCGCGCAGCCAGCGCGCAGAACCCTTGCACCACCACGGCGCCGTCGAGCGCCTCGTCGGCCGCAGGCCCGAACACCTTGGGAAAATGCGCTGGCTGGATCTTGCCCAGCATCAGGTTCGCGTCGGTCACGGTCAGCGGGCCGCCCCGGCGGTAGCTGGCCGGGCCGGGGTCGGCGCCCGCGCTCTCGGGGCCGACGCGAAAGCGCGCGCCGTCAAAGCCCAGGATCGAACCGCCCCCCGCGGCCACGGTGTGAATGCCCATCATCGGCGCGCGCATGCGCACGCCGGCGACCTGGGTCTCGAACTCGCGCTCGAACTCGCCCGCGTAATGGCTCACGTCGGTGGAGGTGCCGCCCATGTCGAAGCCGATCACCCGCCCGTGCCCCGCGAGCGCGGCGGTGCGCGCCATGCCCACGATGCCGCCGGCCGGCCCGCTCAGGATCGCGTCCTTTCCCTGGAAGCGCTGCGCGTCGGCGAGCCCGCCCGAGGACTGCATGAAGAACAGCTTCACCCCGGGCATCTCGCTGGCCACCTGATCGACGTAGCGGCGCAGGATCGGCGAGAGGTAGGCATCGACCACCGTGGTGTCGCCCCGGCTCACGAGCTTCATCATCGGGCTGGTGGCGTGCGATGCACTCACCTGCGCAAAGCCCAGCGCGCGCGCGATGCGCGCCGCCGCCTCTTCGTGCGCGCCGTAGCGGTAGCCGTGCAGGAACACGATGGCCACGCTGCGCAGACCCGCTGCGTGCGCGGCGCGCAACTGCTCGCTCAGGTGCGCCGTGTCGAGCGGCTCGACCACCTCGCCGTGCGCGCCCATGCGCTCGTGCGCCTCGATGACACGGCTGTAGAGCAACTCGGGCAGCACGATGTGGCGCTGGAACAGGTGCGGGCGATTCTGGTAGGCGATGCGCAGCGCGTCCCGAAAGCCCCGGGTGGTGACGAGCAGCGTGGGCTCGCCCTTGCGTTCGAGCAGCGCATTCGTGGCCACGGTGGTGCCCATCTTCACGCACTCCACGCGCTGCGGCGTCACCGGCTCACCGGGCGCGAGGCCCAGCAAGTGGCGGATTCCGGCCACGGCGGCGTCCCGGTACTGCCCCGGGTTCTCCGAAAGCAGCTTGTGCGTGAGCAGCGTGTAGCCGCCGTCCGCGTCGGGCCGCCGGCCCACCACGTCGGTAAAGGTGCCTCCGCGGTCGATCCAGAATTGCCAGCGGGGGGCAGGGGCGCGGGGGGAAGTTTGTCTGGACATTTGCTTTTTTCTGCTCGATGCATGGCTTCGTGCGCGGAGCCGTTGGGAAAGAAATCACGCCGCGGCAGCAGAGCGCGCCGCCTGGTCGTACAGGCCCGAGAGCAGGCGCAGCAGGCGGGCCAATTCGCCGATGTCGCGGTTCAGCGCATCGCCGGCCTGCAAGGCGTCGATGAGGCAGGACTCGCGGATTTCGCGGTAGCGCTGCACATGGGCGCGGCCCGCATCGGTGGCGGCGTAGGTGACCTCCTTGCCGTTCTTGCGTGCGGCGACCACGCCCAGGGTCTGCAACTTCTTGAGCGCATAGTTCACCAAGTGCGTGTCTTCCACGTTCATGATGAAGCAGATGTCGGCGAGCCGCTTGTCGCGCGCGCGGTGCGTGACGTGGTGCAGCACCAGCACGTCCAGCGCCGTCAGGTCCCTGAGGCCGGCCGCCGCCATGCAGTGCACCACCCAGCGGTGAAACGCATTGCCCGCGACGATGAGGCCGAACTCGAACTCGCTGAGCTCCGCACTGCGCGCGGACACCAGGTGCGCGGACGATACGATGGGCCCGGGTGCACCGGACGCCCGGGCAGCAGATTTCATGAGGAGCCTCCACAGGGTGCCACGGCTCGTGCACGCAAGTCATTACTGAAATTACAGACAAGCCGATGATAATTCGTCGACAATTTGTCGGTATCAGGCAAACACCTAGGAACCATCCGGCCGGCATCCCATACAGTGGCCTGCCAAGAATAAACACCCCGAGTGGAGCCCGCATCCCATGAAGCGCAGAAGAATCCTCCCCGCCACCGCACTCGCACTTGCCCTGGCCCTTGCCGCCACCCCGGTTTGGGCCCAGGTCAAATGGGATCTGGCTGCGGCCTACCCGGCGAGCAACTTCCACACCGAGAACATGGCGCAGCTGGCCAGCGAGGTTGACAAGGCCACGGGCGGCCAGCTCAAGATCACCGTGCACGCCAACGCCGCGCTGTTCAAGGCCCCGGAAATCAAGCGCGCGGTGCAAGGCGGCCAAGTGCAGATGGGCGAGGTCCTGCTGGGCAACTTCCAGAACGAATGGCAGATCTTTGGCATCGACAGCCTGCCCTTTCTGGCCGACAGCTACGAGGCCGCAAAAAAGCTCTACGCCGCGCAAAAGCCGTTTCTGGAAAAGAAGCTCGCCGAGCAGGGCATGCTGCTGCTCTATTCCGTGGCCTGGCCGCCCCAGGGCATCGGCACGAAGAAGACCCTGCGCAGCGCCGCCGACCTGAGGGGCGTCAAATGGCGCACCTACAGCCCCGCGACGGCGCGCCTTGCGCAATTGCTCGGCGCGCAGCCGGTCACCGTACAGGCCGCGGAGCTCTCGCAGGCGCTGGCCACGGGCGTCGTCGAAGCGACCATGTCCTCAAGCGCGACGGGCATGGACAACAAGATCTACGAGCACCTCAAGTACTACTACGACACCCGGGCCTGGTTGCCCAAGAACGCCGTGCTCGTGAACAAAAAGGCCTTTGACGCGCTCGACAAACCCTTGCAGCAAGCCCTGCTCAAGGCCGGCACCGACGCCGATGCACGCGGCTGGAGCACCAGCACCCAGGTGAACACCGACACCACCGCCAAGCTCAAGGCGCATGGCATGAAGATCGTCGAGCCGCCGGCGGCGCTCAGAGCCGACCTGGCCCGGGCGGGCGAGAGCATGCTCAAGGAATGGATCGCCACGACCGGCCCCGAGGGCCAGGCGCTGATCGACGCCTACCGCAGGTAGGCCACCCATGCGCCGCCTGCTTGATTTCCTGTACGACGCCGCCGCAGCCCTGGCGGCGCTGTTCATGTTCGGCCTGCTGTGCATGGTGCTGCTGTCCGTCGTCAGCCGCCAGCTCGATTTCCATGTGCCGGGCACCGACGCCTACGCGGGCTACCTGATGGCTGCCAGCGGCTTTCTGGCGCTGGCGCACACGCTCAGGCGCGGGGAGCATATCCGCGTCACGCTGCTGCTCAACGCCCTGCCGGGCCGCATGCGCAATGCGCTCGAACTCTGGGCGCTGAGCATCGCCACGCTGCTGGCGCTGTTGTTTGCGCTGTACAGCTGCAAGCTCGCCTGGCAGTCGCACGCGTTCCACGACATCTCCACGAGCAACGACGCCACGCCGCTGTGGATTCCCCAGCTCGCCATGGCCTTGGGCACGGTGCTGCTGGCCGTCGCGTTTCTGGACGAACTGCTGCTGCAAGCGCTGGGCCGGCGCAGTGCGGCGAACTCCGGCGCGGCGCTGCGCAATGAATGAACCGGGCGCTGCCTGCCATGGATGATCTCGCAATTACCGGCCTGCTCGTGCTGTCGCTGTTCCTGATCCTGGGCAGCGGCGTATGGATCGGACTCACGCTCTCGGGCGTCGCCTGGATCGGCATGCAGCTGTTTTCCGCGCGCCCCGCGGGGGAGGCCATGGCCATGACGATCTGGGGCTCGGCGTCGAGCTGGACCCTCACCGCGCTGCCGCTGTTCATCTGGATGGGAGAAATCCTGTTCCGCACCCGGTTGTCGCAGGACATGTTCAAGGGGCTTGCACCCTGGGTGCAGGCGCTGCCGGGCCGCCTGCTGCACACCAACGTGATCGGCTGCACCATCTTTGCTGCCGTCTCGGGGTCGAGCGCAGCGACCTGCGCGACGATCGGCAAGATGACGCTGCCCGAGCTCACGCGCCGCGGCTACCCCGAACACATGGTGGTCGGCACCCTGGCCGGAGCGAGCACGCTGGGCCTGCTGATCCCGCCGTCGATCATCATGATCGTCTACGGCGTGACGGCCGAGGTCTCGATCTCGCAGCTGTTCATTGCCGGCGTGCTGCCCGGCATCCTGCTCGCGGCCCTGTTCTCGGGCTATATCGTGCTGTGGGCGCTGCGCCACCCCGAGCAGGTTCCCGCGGCGGACGAGCGCATGGCGTTCATGCAGAAACTCGCGCAATCGCGCAGCCTGATCCCGGTGCTGCTGCTCATCGCGACCGTGCTCGGATCGATCTACATCGGCTGGGCCACGGCCACCGAGGCCGCAGCGCTCGGGGTGCTGGGCGCGCTCGTGCTGTCTGGCGTGCAGGGCTCGATGGACTGGCGCAGCTTCAGGGCAGCGCTGATGGGCGCCACGCGCCTGTACTGCATGATCGCGCTCATCCTGGCCGGCTCCGCGTTCCTCTCGCTGGCCATGGGCTACATCGGCCTGCCGCGCCACCTCGCGCAATGGATCGCGTCGCTGGAACTGAACCAGGCGCAGCTCATCGCCGCGCTGGCGCTGTTCTTCGTCCTGCTCGGCTGCTTTCTGGACGGCATCTCGATGGTGGTGCTCACCATGGGCGTGCTCATGCCCACGGTGCAGGCCGCGGGAATCGACCCCCTCTGGTTCGGCATCTTCATCGTGCTGGTGGTCGAGATGGCGCAGATCACGCCGCCCGTGGGCTTCAACCTGTTCGTTCTGCAAGGCATGACGGGCCGCCAGCTGCCCTGGATCTCCCGGGTGGCCCTGCCCATGTTCCTGCTCATGTGCGCCGCCGTGGCGCTGATCTATGCGTTCCCCGGCATCGTGACCTGGCTGCCGCAGCAGATGTCCGCGCGCTGACGGCCTTGCGTGGTGTTGCGCTGACAGGCCGCTCAGTACCCCTGAAACAAGAAGTCCAGCGCAGCCGTGATGCGCGCCTGCTCCTGGCTCAACGAGGCGACGCAGTCCCTGAGTATCCGCCGGGGAACGGCCGCCATCTTGGGTGTCTCCAGCAGGCAATCCCTGCCCAGAATCGGGAACACCGGCGTCAGGCGAGTGGGCAGTTTCACCTTGGCATAGTGATCCAGGCTACGCAACGGAATCACTACGCAGCTCTCCAGCCCATCGAGCAGATTGCTCTGGACATCGAGCAGGTACGGTGTGGTGCTGGCCAGCGCGCCGGTGTTGACGTACACGTCGAAGCGCGCCATCAGAAGGTTCTCCACTGCTCCAGCGGCAGACCTTCGGCCTCGATGGTGGCGTTGTAAGTGGCAATGAAATCGGTGTGTTCGCTACGCCAACGGCGTTCCTGTTCTTGCCGCACCAGCTGCCGCAGATAGTCGTCACACACCTGTGACAGGTTGAGATCCAGCGCCTTGGCGGCATTCAACACGTCCGTACTCAAACTCAAATTGGTGGCCCGCTTCAGAGATTGACGCGACCGGACATGGCGTGGGGATGCAGAGGTTTGTACAGGCATGCGGATTCTCAATGTGCGCATAGAGGGATGCGCACAGTCTAACGATTTTTTTGCGCTGCACGCGCTGATAACCGTCCCTGGCCGTGTCCCACCACCATCCTTGTCGCGCCCGAAGGCACCGACGCGGGGCTCGAACACGGGCCGGGCTACACTGCCACCGGCCCCGTTCAAGCACCCTGCCCTCCCCTGCTCCATGCCTGCCCTGCCTCCCCCCTGCACCCCACGTCCGAGCCGCCGCAGCCTCGTGCTTGCCATCCTGGGGGCTGCTGCGGGGCTGCCCGCCGTGCGCGCGCAGTCTGATGCGCCCGATCTGTGGCCGCGCGCGCTGCCGGTGCCCGGTGGCGTGGTGCAGCTGCCGCTGGGAGCGGCTGCCACGCGGCCGGTGGCGCATCTGCGCCAGGGCCAAGAGGACGTGCCGCTGCTGGTGCTCGGCGACGCCAGCGCGTGGACGGCGGTGGTGGGCATTGCGCTGACGGCAGCGCCGGGCACGGCGTACATCACCGTACAGACCGCTGGCTCTGGCACGCGGCGGCTGCCCTACACCGTGGGCCCCAAGCAGTACCAGGAGCAGCACCTCAGGGTGCCGCCGCACACGGTAGACCTGTCGCCCGAAGACCTGGCGCGCCACACGCGCGAGCGCCAGCACCAGGTGCTGGTGATGAACACATTCTCCGAGGCGCCTGCGGGCAGCGCCGGGCAATCGCTGCGCATGCAGGTGCCGGTGCCGGGGCGGCGCTCCAGTTCGTTCGGGCTGCGGCGCGTGTTCAACGGAAAGCCGCGCAATCCGCACACCGGCATGGACATTGCCGCCCCCCTGGGAGAGTCCATCGTCGCGCCGCTGCCCGCGCGGGTGATCGACACGGGGGAGTATTTCTTCAACGGCGGCACGGTGTGGCTGGACCACGGCCAGGGCCTGCTGAGCCTGATGTGCCACCTCAGCGCCATCGACGTGCAGGTGGGCGACACGCTGCAAACCGGCCAGCACCTGGGCGCCGTGGGCGCCACCGGCCGCGCGACCGGCCCGCACCTGCACTGGGGCGTGCAACTCAACCGCACGATGGTCGATCCGGCGCTGTTCGTTCCTGCGTAAGCGGAGGCAGGCCGGCCCCCGCCAGGCGTCAGTCGTCAGTCGTCCAACTCCTGATCGATCGCGAGGTAGCGTTTCACCAAGTCAAAGAATCTCTCGTAGAACATGTCTTTGGCGATGGTCTCGCTGCCCACCTTGACCAAGGATTCGCTCGTGGAGGAAACCGGCAGCGACACCGAGCCGATGGCCCCCACGCCCAGGCTGGCGGAATTGTTCGTCTTGCGCAGAACAAAGGTGTCTTGCAGCGCCGTCACAAAGCCCAGGCTGACCTTGCCGTCACCGGTCTCGGGAACGCAGACCACGCGCACCACGATCTGCACGTGCGATTCGGCTTCGGGCTGAAAGCTCTTGGTGCCCTCCACCAAGTCCACCCTGCTGGAGGAAATCACGTAGCCCTGGCTGAGCAGCGCGCGGCGCGAGGCCTCGCAGGTCTTCGCCGGTGTCGCATCGAACATGCGCGAGTACGTGCCCTCGGACCCGAATTTCTCCTGCACCGCAAACGTTTTCACGGTGACGCCGCCCACGCAGCCCGCGAGCGCCAGGACCGTGCAGGCCGCAGCGCCAGCGCGCAGAGCGCGGCGCCAGACCGTGTGTCCAGGCAATGTGTTGTGAGTCCATGGGATAGTCAAGACCGGTCCCTCCTTGTGCCTGCTTTTGCGCAAAGCCCCCATTGTTCAGCAAAAGTCCGGGGCCACGGGAAGTCTGATGGTCTGTCCGCCAGGTGGTTCCATGGCTGGACACAAGCCGTTGCATGCGACACCTGCGAATCCTGGCGTGGCCGGCAGGCCACTACACTGTCGATAGCTTTCCGCGTGGCCCACCCCATACCGTCCCATGCCCCTTGCCTCCCTGCTTTGCTTGGTCATCGCCGTCAACGACGGTGACACCCTGACCGTGCGCTGCGCTGCGCCAGACGACCGGCAGCCGGTGAGGGTGCGCATTGCCGCCATCGACGCACCGGAGTGGCAGCAGGCCTTTGGCCAGCAGGCGCGCCAGCACCTGGCGCAAATTTGCTTCAGGCAGCAGGCCACCCTGCGTCCGGTGGACCAGGACAGCTACGGCCGCACGGTGGCCGATG
>NZ_AFAL01000381.1 GCF_000193225.1 Verminephrobacter aporrectodeae subsp. tuberculatae At4
CCACGGACCCTGCGCACAAGCCGCGAGCAGCAGCGCCAAGGCCGGCGGCGTCGCGCGCGCGACAACGGAGAAAAGTCCCTGGCGATTCATGGACGATGTCCCAAAAAAGAAGCCCCGACACGGGGACTGTGCGGGGCTTTGGGGGATCGTCATGGATCGGTTTTGGCGGAAACGGAGGGATTCGAACCCTCGATGAGGCTCTACACCCCATACTCCCTTAGCAGGGGAGCACCTTCGGCCACTCGGTCACGTTTCCAGTCGGGGGATTATGCCTTATTTCAAAGGAATTTCCGGTGCATTCCTTTGCGCTCAGGCGGCCTGCTGGTCCAGTTCAAATGCCTTGTGCAGGCTGCGCACGGCGAGTTCCAGGTACTTCTCATCGATCACGACCGAGGTCTTGATTTCGGAGGTGGAGATCATCTGGATGTTGATGCCTTCCTCGCTCAGCGTGCGGAACATCTTGCTCGCCACGCCCACGTGGCTGCGCATGCCGATGCCGACGATGCTGACCTTGCATATCTTGGCGTCGCCCACCACCTCCTGTGCGCCGAGCGCGGGGACCACTTTTTCCTTGAGCAGGTCCACGGCGCGCGCGTAGTCGTTGCGGTGCACGGTGAAGCTGAAGTCGGTCCTGCCGTCCTTGCTGGCGTTCTGGATGATCATGTCAACTTCGATGTTCGCGTCCGCCACGGCGCCCAGGATCTGGTACGCGATGCCCGGCTTGTCCGGCACGCCCAGCACGCAGAGCTTGGCCTCGTCGCGGTTGAAGGCGATCCCGGATACGACGGCTTGTTCCATTTTTTCGTCTTCCTCAAAAGTGATCAACGTGCCGGACTTGGCTTCTGCGTCGATGTCGATGTCCCACGGCGTGAAGCTCGACAGCACGCGCATGGGCACCTTGTACTTGCCCGCGAATTCGACCGAGCGAATCTGCAGCACCTTGCTGCCCAGGCTGGCCATTTCGAGCATTTCCTCGAAGCTCACCGTCTGCAGGCGGCGGGCCTCGGGCACCACGCGCGGGTCGGTGGTGTAGACGCCGTCCACGTCGGTGTAGATCAGGCACTCCTGCGCCCCCATGGCCGCCGCCACGGCCACGGCCGAGGTGTCGGAGCCGCCACGGCCCAGCGTGGTGATGTTGCCCTCGTCGTCGATTCCCTGAAAGCCCGTGACGATGACCACCTTGCCGTTGGCCAGATCGGCACGCACGCGCTGGCCGTCGATCGATTCGATGCGCGCCTTGGTGTAGCTGTTGTCGGTGCGGATCGGCACCTGCCAGCCGGCGTAGCTGACCGCGCCCATGCCCTCGGCCTGCAGCGCAATGGCGAGCAGCGCCGACGAGGCCTGCTCGCCGGTGGCGGCGAGCATGTCGAGTTCGCGGTGGTAGGCATCGGTGGCGCGTGCCGGGGCGAGTTCCTTGGCCAGCGCCAGCAGGCGGTTGGTTTCGCCGCCCATGGCGCTGGGTACCACCACCATCTGGTGGCCTGCACGCGCCCATTTGGCGACGCGCTTGGCGACGCAGCGGATGCGCTCGGGCGAGCCCATCGAGGTGCCGCCGTATTTATGAACGATGAATGCCATGGGAATTTCTTGGGGTGACGCAGCCGCAGCGCAGGTTGGTCACCGTTTTCGCGCGCACGCTAGCCAGGAGAGAGCAAAGCCTGCGGATTGTACCAATCGAGTCCTGCCCCGCAGCGCACGACGAAGCCGCGCCCCACCTTGATGTGGATGCCGTGCCCCCGGGTGGTGCAGGCCTGCACCTGGTTGAGCAATGCACCGAGTTGCGCGGCGGCGGGCGTGGTGCCGTGCGCCGTGCGCAGCCAGTGGCGCAGCACGTTCGCCTGCCGCGCGCGGCTCAATTCCTGCAACAAGCTGATCTGCGGCGGCGTGCCCACCCGCTCCAGGTCCTGCTGCGCAAGCTCCAGCAGCAGTTCCGCCGCCTGCGCCGCATGCGCCGCGGAGCGCGCAAACGTGTCACGGAATGCCGGGAAAGCGGCCGCCAGCGCGGGCGAGAGCCGCGCGCGGATGCGGTTGCGGGTGAAGCGCTCGTCGGCGTTGCTCGGGTCTTCCACCCAGTCCTGCCCCTGCGCGCGCAGCCACTGGCGCACGTCGGCGCCAGCCACTTGCAGCAAGGGACGGTGCCACACCACCCCGGCGCGTTCCCAGCGCGCGGGCATGGCCGCCAGCCCCGCGACCCCGGCGCCGCGCAACAGGGCCAGGAGCAGGGTTTCGGCCTGGTCGTCCGCGTGCTGCGCGAGGGCCATGGACTGCATGGCGTCCCGTTGTGCACGGCGGTCCAGCGCCAGCGCCTCGAAGGCCCGGTATCTGGCCTGGCGCGCAGCGTCTTCGGGGCTCTGCCCCGGGGCCGGGCGGGCGTCGAGCCGCTGCACCGTCAGGGGCACGTCCAAGTCCTGACACAGGGCGATGCAATGCCGCTCGAAGCCCTCTGCCGCTGCCTGCAGGCCATGGTGCACGTGGACGGCCCGCACCCGCCCTGGCCAGCGCCGCGCGCAGGCCAGCAGCAGAGCGGTCGAATCCGCGCCGCCGCTCAGACCCACGGCCAGGGGAAGGGCCGGCGCAAAGGCGCGCATCGCGGCGTCGAATGCCTGCGTCACGCCCAGCGCCTCCCCGCCCCCGCAGACGGCGGCCAAGACCCGACGGCGGTGTCCACGAGACGGATGCGCATGGGCGCCGATTATCACGGGACGGGGCCGGGCTCACCCGTTCAGGGCCTCCCGCGCCGCGACCTCGGGACAAGGTGAAATTGCGTACAAATTGGCACAGAGCTTGCGTGCACTTTTCCCATGCCATTGCCCGTGCAAGCCCCCTCCCCCGCGCCAGCCCCTGCGGCCATCGAACTCATCGCGCTCACCAAGCGCTACGCCGAGGGCCGGCCGGCGGTCGACGCCATCGACCTGCGCGTCGCCAGCGGCAGCTACTGCTGCCTGCTGGGCCCTTCGGGCTGCGGCAAGAGCAGCACGCTGCGCATGATTGCGGGGCACGAGGCGGTGAGCAGCGGCGCCATCGTGCTGGAAAACCGCGAGATCACCGGACTGCCCGCGGCCGCGCGCGGAACGGCCATGATGTTCCAGAACTTCGCGCTGTTCCCGCACCTTTCGGCGCTGGACAACGTGGCTTTCAGCCTGAAGATGAAGGGGCTTGGCCGGGCCGAGCGCCAGGCCCGGGCGCGCGATCTGCTCGACCGCGTGGCCATGGGGCACTTGGCCGAGCGCAAGCCGGCGGAGCTCTCGGGCGGGCAGCAGCAGCGCGTGGCGCTGGCGCGCGCCCTGATCACCGGGCCGCGCGTGCTGCTGCTGGACGAGCCGCTGTCGGCGCTGGACCCGTTCCTGCGCCTGCAAATGCGCGCCGAACTGCGCCGCTGGCAAAAGGAGCTGGGCCTGACGTTCATCCACGTGACCCATTCGCAGGAGGAGGCGATGGCCCTGGCCGACACCATGGTGGTGATGAGCCATGGCGTGATCGAGCAGGTGGGCTCGCCGCACGCGGTCTACAACCGGCCCGCAAGCGAGTTCGTGGCGCGCTTCATGGGCGGGCACAACGTGATCCATACCCCCGCAGGCAAGGTGGCGGTGCGCACCGACCATCTGCAGGTGGCGCCCGCCGAGGCCGATCTGCCCGGAGACCTGCCCCGCTTGCACGCCGTGGTGAGCGACGTGGAGTACCAGGGTGCCTACGTGCTGCTGGGCCTGCAAGAACAGGGTGCCGCCCGCTGCGCGAACGCCGCGGCGGCGTACTCGGTCCTGCTGCCCGAGGCCGCGTTTCTCGCGCGCCCCTACCAGGCGGGGCAGGCGGTGCAATTGCACTGGACGCCAGCGCAGGCGCATGCGCTCGGGCCAAGCGCCCCGGCCACGGCGCAGGCCGCACCGTAGGCGGCCGCGCCAAGCTTTCTCTCACCCATTCCCTCTCGCAAACCAAGGAGCCCATCCCCATGTCCACCCCTGCGCCCCCTCCCCGCCCCGTTTCCGGCACCGCCGGCGTACAACGCCGCGCGCTGCTCCAGGGCACGGCGGGCATTCTGGCCGCTGGCGTGTTTCCGGCGATCCATGCGCAGGAAGCGATCGTGCTGCGCTACCTGGGCACGGCGGTGAACCAGGACAAGGCGATCGCCGAGCGGTTCAAGGCCGACACCGGCATCGCGATCCAGTACGTGGCCGTGACCACCGACGACGTGACCAAGCGCGCCGTGACCATGCCGAACAGCTTCGATCTGATCGACACCGAGTATTTCTCGCTCAAGAAGATCGTTCCCACCGGCAACCTGCGGGGCCTCGACACCCGCCGCATCAAAAACGCCGACAAGATCACCCCGCTGCTCACCACCGGCAAGGTGGCGGGCAAGGCCGTGGGCGAGCAGGGCACGGCGCCGAAGAAGGTGATTTATCTCGAGGGCGAGAACTCCCGGAAGTTCGCCCCGGCGCCCACGCAGTTCATGTCGCTCATCCCCACCGTGTACAACGCCGACACGCTGGGCATCCGCCCCGACCTGATCCGGCGCCCCATCGAATCCTGGGCCGAGTTGCTCAACCCCGAGTTCAAGGGCCGGGCGGCCCTGTTGAACATTCCCTCGATCGGCATCATGGACGCGGCCATGGTGGTCGAGGCCATGGGCCTGTACAAGTACCCCGACAAGGGCAATATGACCAGGAAGGAGATCGATCTGACGGTCAAGACCCTGATCGAGGCCAAGAAGCAGGGGCAGTTTCGCGCGCTCTGGAAGGATTTCAACGAGTCGGTGAATCTGATGGCTGCGGGCGAGGTGGTGATCCAGTCGATGTGGAGCCCGGCCGTGACCGCCGTGCGCACCAAGGGCATTGCCTGCAACTTCCAGCCGCTCAAGGAGGGCTACCGCGCCTGGGCCGCCGGCTTTGGCCTGCCGGCCACGCTCGCGGGCCGCAAGCTCGATGGCGCCTACGAGTTCGTCAACTGGTTCCTCGACGGCTGGGTCGGCGCCTACCTGAACCGCCAGGGCTACTACAGCGCCGTGCTGGAGACCGCGAAGGCGAAGATGGAGGCCCACGAATGGGCTTACTGGATGGAGGGCAAACCCGCCGCGCAGGACATCCGCAACGCCCATGGCGACGTGCAGGCCAAGGCCGGCACGGTGCGCGACGGCGGCAGCTACGAGGCCCGCATGGGCGCCATCGCCTGCTGGAACGCGCTCATGGACGAGAACACGTACATGGTCCAGAAGTGGCATGAATTCGTCGCCGCCTGATGCCCCTCGCAGGCCATTCGGTCCCGCCGCATGAGCAAGCCGACCGCTTCGCCCCCCGCCCCCGGGCGCGGCATCGCCGCCTGGTGGCAGGCGGCGCCGTTCGCGCTGGTGTTCGCGCTGTTCTTCCTGATCCCGCTGCTGCTGATCGCCATGGTCAGCTTCTGGGATTTCAACGAATACGAGTTGCTGCCCGGCTTCACTTTCAGGAACTACCTGTCGATCTTCGAGGGCTGCGGCACGGCGCCCAGCCAGTGCGTGGCGTTCAAGACCTACTACAGCACGCTCAAGTTCAGTGTTCTGGTGTGGCTCATCACGCTGCTGGTCGGCTTTGCCGTGGCCTATTTCCTGGCCTTTCACGTGCGCTCCCCGGGAACGCAGACGCTGCTCTTCGTGCTGTGCACCATCCCGTTTTGGACCTCGAACGTGATCCGCATGATCTCGTGGGTGCCGCTGCTCGGGCGCAACGGCCTGGTGAACCAGACGCTCATGGGGCTGAACGCCATCGAGGCGCCCATCGAGTGGCTGCTGTTCTCCGACTTCTCCGTGGTGCTGGCCTTCGTGCACCTGTACACCATGTTCATGATCGTGCCCATCTTCAACAGCATGATGCGCATCGACCGCAGCCTCCTCGAGGCCGCCAGCGACAGCGGCGCGAGCGGCTGGCAGACCGTGTGGAACGTCATCGTCCCGCTCTCGCGCACGGGAATCGTCATCGGCTCGATCTTCATCCTCACCATCGTCATGGGCGACTTCGTCACCATCGGCGTGATGGGCGGCCAGCAGATCGCCTCCATCGGCAAGATCATCCAGGTGCAGACCTCGTACCTGCAGTTTCCGCTGGCGGCGGCGAATGCGGTGATCCTGCTGGCCGTGGTGCTCATGATCATCCGGGGCCTCACGCGCCTCGTGGACATCCGCAAGGAACTATGACGACGCACCCCGCCCGTCCCGCCAGCTTCTGGCCGCTGGCCCTCTTCTTTGGCCTGTTCGTACTGTTCCTGTACGGGCCCATGCTGGTCATCTTCGTCCTGAGCTTTCAGGGACCCGAGGGCGGACTCAGCTTCCCGCTGCGCGGCGTGTCGCTGCACTGGTTCCGCAAGCTGGCCGAGGGGCTGGGCGTGGTGGACATCGGCGCGGCGCTGGGGCGCTCGCTGGGCCTGGGCGCGGCCGTGATGCTGTGCACCGTGGCGCTCTCGGTGCCCGCGGGCCTGGCGTTCCGCAAGCGGCTCGCGGGCGGCGACGCGCTGTTCTTCATCGTGGTGGCCAGCCTCATCATGCCCTCGATCATCGTTTCGCTGGGCATCGGGCTGGAGTTCCGGCTGATCGACAGTGCCATCAAATCCGCCCTGCAATGGCTGGGCATGGACGGCACGCTGCAAGACTATGGCAGTTCGCTCGGACTGTTTACCTCGGCGCTGGGCGCGCATCTGACGTGGACGCTGCCGTTCGGCCTGCTCATCATGTTCGCCGTATTCAACCGCTTCGACCCGGCTTACGAGGAGGCCGCGCGCGACCTGGGCGCCACACCCTGGCAGAGCGCGGCGCACGTGGTGCTGCCGCTGATTGCGCCTTCGGTGGTGGGGATCGCCATGTTCGGCTTCACGCTCAGCTGGGACGAGATCGCCCGCACCTCGCAGGCCATCGGCGACGTGAACACGCTGCCGCTGGAACTCCAGGGCCTGACGAGCACGGTGACCACGCCCAGCATCTACGCGCTGGGAACGCTCATCACCGGGGTGTCGTTCGCGGTGCTGGGAATCACGCTGGCACTCGCATGGGCCCTGGAGCGCCGCAAGAACCGGGTAAAAACGGCGCCATGACCGCGAACAAGACAAGCCCGCGCACGCGCCGCGCCGCGCTGAGCGACGACGAGATGTACCAGCGCATGGTCTCGGCCATGCTCGATCACCGCCTGCCGCCCGGTACCAAGCTGGTGGAGGACCGGCTGGCTGCGGCCTTTGGCGTGTCGCGCACGCGCGTGCGGCCGGTGCTGGTGCGGCTCGCGAACGAGCAGGTCGTGCGGCTCACGCCCCATCGGGGCGCTTGTATCGCACAGCCCACGCCGCAGGAGGCGCAGGAGGTCTTCGAGACCCGCCGCCTGCTCGAGCCGCGCCTGGTGGAGCTATTCATCGCCCACGCCACGGACGCGGACATCGCCGCGCTGCGCGCCTGCACCGACGACGAGGAGTCCGCGCGCACCCGCGGCGACATGCGCCGCGCGATCCGCCTCTCGGGCGACTTTCACCTGCGCATTGCGCAGGCGGCCGGCCAGCGGACGCTCGAGCGCATCCTGCGCGAACTGGTGTCGCGCACTTCGCTCATCCTGATGAGCTACAGCCCCAGCCACGCGCACGCACGCGAAGAGGCCACGGTCTGCGGCTGCCGGGAGCACCGGGCGCTCATCGACGCGATCCGCCTGCGCGACCCGCGGGAAGCGGGCCGCCTCATGCGGGCGCATCTGCTGCGCATCGAAACCCGGCTGGATTTCACGCCTGCACCCGGCGGCGCT
>NZ_AFAL01000380.1 GCF_000193225.1 Verminephrobacter aporrectodeae subsp. tuberculatae At4
GAGATGCTGCTGCTGTTACCTGACGACGACGGCGCCACCGTGCACACCCACACCGCAGCGCCCGAAGTGCGCCAGGTGCCGGGCCGCAGCGTCTGCGTGCTGCCGCCCGGCGCGGTCAGCGTGCGCCTGGCAGGGGCCGGCCGGGCCGCGCTGCTCGCCTCCTCGCGCCCCGATTTGGCGGCCGGCGCGGTGCTCAACGAGGCCGACTACGCGCTGCCCGATGCGCGGATTCGCCCGGTCGGCGCCGGCTACCGGCGCCGCACCCCGTCGCTGGCGGTCCAGGTCATGGCGGTCGACGCGGTCCGACCCCCGGCCGAAAAGCCGCGGCTCAAAATGTTCCAGAGCGACACCCTGAGCATCAACTGGGTCGAATACCAGGGTCCGCGCGACCGCAGGCAACTGAGCCCGCACCAGCACGCCGACTTCGAGCAGGGGTCGCTCGCCATGGCGGGCGATTTCGTGCACCACCTGCGCGTCAACTGGGGCAGCGACGCCGATCAATGGCGCGCGGATGAACACCTGCACGCGCCCTCGCCTTCGATGATCACGGTGCCGGTGCTGCTGGTGCACACCAGCGAAGGCGTCGGCCCGGGCCGGCATCTGCTGATCGACGTTTTTTCCCCGCCGCGCCAGGACTTCATCGACAAGGGCTGGGTGGCCAACGCGGGCGACTATGAGCGGCGCGAATGAAGCGCCCCCCGCTGCGTGGGAAACTGATGCACTGTCCGCACTGCGACCGCCATGGCATCCTTTCCTCCCATCCGCGCTGTCGAGCGCGCCATCGACCTGCTGTGCGCGCTGAATCGTTCCCCGGTCTGCACGCTGGACGCGCTGCACCGCAGAACTGGCATCCCCAAACCCACGCTGGTCCGCCTGCTCGAAACGCTGCAAGGCAAGGCCTTGGTGACGCGGGCGCCGCAATACGGGGCCTACAGCCTGAGCTCGGGCGTGCGCCAGCTGTCCTGCGGCTATCACGGTGTGCCCCGCCTGGTCGAGGCGGCGATGCCGTCCATGGACGAGCTGACGCGCAAGCTCAAGTGGCCGATCGCGCTGGCAGTCCCTGACCATGACGCGGTCGTGATCCGCTACAGCACGATTCCCGGCTCACCGCTGTCGCTGCTGCATTCGAGCATCAACATGCGCCTGAGTCTGGTCAGCCGCGCGCTCGGGCGCGCCTATCTGGCCGCGTGCACGGCGCAGGAATGCCGCGCCCTGCTGGACATCCTCAAGCTCTCGGAAGATCCGGAAGACGCGCTGGCACGGCAAGCGCGTGCCGTGTCCGCGATGCTGCGCCAGATCCGGCAGCAGGGCTATGCCCTGCGCATGCCCGGCGTCAGGCCGGTGTCCAACACCTTGGCCGTTCCCGTGTTCGAGGGCCGCAGGGCCGTCGCAAGCATCGGGCTCACATGGATTGCCCGCGCCGTGGGCCAGGAGCAGGCGGTGCAGAAATTCCTGCCGCCGATGCAGGAGATGGCCCGCCACATCAGGCAGCGGCTGAACGGTCTTTAGGTCCAGCCCCGGCAATGGCCTGCACGGCCTGCCGCAGCAGGGTCTGGTCGGAGGCCACGACGAACCAGTTTGCGCCCTGGTGCATGAACTGCTCGCGCTCCGGCGTCCCGCCCACGTGCATGCCGGCGAGCTTGTCCGCGCGCGTCGCCGCTTGCAGCACCGCCTGCGTCGCCTGCAACACCGCGGGCGCGCGCGCATCGTCCAGCCCCATGGCCAGCGCCAGGTCGGCGCGGCCCACGAACAGGCCCGCAACGTCCGGTACCTCGGCAATGGCCTGCGCCTGCGCGACTGCCTGGGCACTCTCTATCTGGCAGATGATTTGCGCCTGGTCGCCCTGGTGCAGGGCCTGCGCCATGCTCAGGCTCGCGTAGCGGGCGCAGCGCGGCCCCCCGGAATAGCCGCGCCGCCCGCCCCGGTAGCGCGCCATCGCGACCACTTCGCGCGCCTGTTCGGCGCTGTCCACGTGCGGCACCAGCAGGCCGGCGGCGCCGATGTCGAGGCAGGAAAGAATCACCGCCGGATTCATCTCGGGAATGCGGATGAAGACCGGAATGCGCGCGGCGTGGCCGCCCATGACCATCAGATCGAGCATGCCGCGGTCGAAGGGCGCATGCTCGGCGTCGATCACGACGAAGTCCAGTGCCGTGCTGCCCAACACCTCGATCAATTGCGGCGCACCGGTCTTGACGAAGGTGCCAATCTGCGCAGAGCGTGTGCGGTGCATGGCAGGGCGCTCTCAGTCGATCCGGATGTGCGCCGCCTTGATCACCTGCTGCCATTTCTGGCTGTCGGCATGGATGCGCTGGCGCAGCGATTCGGGCGACCCGCCCGCGACCACGGCGCCGTGCTGCTGCAAGCTGCTGCGGCCCGATACGGAATCGAGCAGCCGGTTGATTTGCGCATTCAGCCGTTGCACCAGGGGGGCCGGCATGCCGGCCGGTCCGACCACGGCCAACCAGACCGTCGCCGTCAGATCGACTCCTTGCTCCTGCGCGGTCGGGACATCGGGCAGACCGGGGAAACGCGCCTGCGAAGTGACCGCCAGCCCGCGCAGCCTGCCCGCCTGTATCTGCGGGATGAAAGCCGAGACCGGCGCGCAAGCCGCCTGCACGACGCCGCCGAGGAGGTCCGTCAGCGCAGGGGCGTCGCCGCGATACGGCAGGTCCTGCAGCCGGACCCCGGCGGTCAGCGACAACGCGGCCAGCGCCAGGTGGCCGATGGTTCCGTTGCCGGGCGTGGCGACGACGAACGCCGAAGACCGGGTCCGCGCCACGTCGATGAACTCCCTGAGGTCGCGCAGCGGCAACTGCTGCGGATTGCTGGCCAGAACCATGGGAATCTCGCAGACCGAGGCAATCGGTGCCAGGTCCTTGTCCGGGTCGAAGGGCATGGCCTTGTAGAGGAATTTGTTGTTCACCATCGGCCCGGAAGTGACCAGGCCGATGGTGTATCCGTCCGGCGCCGCCTTGGCCACCGCGTCGGTGCCGATGTTGCCGGCTGCGCCAGTCCGGTTGTCGACGATGACGGGTGCGCCCAGCTGCTCACCCAGACCTTGCGCGAGATGGCGGGCCACCAGGTCGGCGCCGCCACCGGCCGGAAAGGGCACGATCAGGCGGATCGGCCGGCTCGGCCATGCGCTGCTCCCGGCCCTTGCGGCAAATGGCGCGAGGCCCGCCGTGCCGACGACGCACAGGGCTGCGTCAAGCCAATGTCTTCGGTTCATTCCGGGGCTCCTGGAGGTTTCTGAAGGGATGCCTGGCGCGCCGCGTCCAGACGCTGCAGCAAGTGCGGCATGCGCGCCTGCGCCTGCTCGCGCAACTGCGCGTAGAGGCTGTTGCCATGCGCATCGATCGCCACCGTGGCAGGGCCGAACGCGGCCACGCGCAAGGTCAGCAAGCGAAATTGCGGGATGTACTCGTCCCAGCAGGAAGACACCAGGCCGCGCAATCCACGCGACAACAAGGGGGAGCCGCCGCCCAGAAAGGACAGGTAGACGCAGCCGGTGTCGCGCAGCGCCTGCGCCGAGGCCGCATCGAGGCCGCCCTTGCCGCCCGTGAGTCGCAGATCGAGGCCGCGCACCAGCGCCGGCATCCAGGCGTTGTAGCGCGTGCTCGTGCTCGGGTTGATGTACAGCGGCTGCGGCCCGTCGCGGCCCTCCCGCAGGCAGGTGCTGAGGTGGAAGAAAGCGCCACCGCGCAGTGCCGCCGGCAGCGTCTGATCACCATGGGCCACGGCCTGCACCATGCGCTGGTGCGTCGGCAGGCCGATGCTGACGGTGATGACACCATCGAGCGTCACCATGTCGCCCACGGCGAGCGCGCGCACCTGCTCGCGCGCGAGGGGAAGTTCAAGCGCGTGGAACATGGGGGCTCACCAGCCCAGGTCTTCGACGCGGCCGTCGTTGTAGATGCGCGCGGCGGTGCGCCGGTTGATCCAGCAGTTCAGGCACACCGCCACCGGAACGAAACCATGGCTGGCGGCGTAGTCCACGTGCACCGCCAGCGCACTCGCAGCGCCGCCGGTGCCCATCGGCCCGAAGCCCATGGCATTGATGGCCTCCAGAAGGCGCTGCTCCATGGCCACCAGAATCGGCTCGGGGTTGGTGCGGCCGAAGGGGCGCAGCACCGACTCCTTGGCCAGCCGCGCCGCATGGTCGAAGGTGCCGCCTATGCCCACGCCGACCACGATGGGCAGGCAGGGCTGCGAGCCGGCGCGCAGCACGGTGTCGAGCACGAACTTCTCGATCTGCGCCAGCGTCGGGTAGACAAAGGCATCGATCGCCTCCCAACGGCCGGTGCCCATGGCCTTGGGGGCGCAGACGATCTCGACATAGTCCGCGTCGTCGATCAGGTCGAAACCCAGCAAGGGAACGTCCTTGCCGGCATGGCTGCGCTCATGCGTGAGCGGGTTGGTCACCATCTTGAGGATGGGCGGATCGATGTGCTGCACCAGATCGGCGAAGCCGCGGGTGATCGCCGCGCGCACCGGACCGTCGAACTGCACCCGCGTGCCGATCTTGATGCTGTAGACCGGAATGCCGACGTCGGTGCACAGCAGCGCGTTGCCTTGCTGCGCGGCGTCCGCGCTCTGCAGCATGATCCTGAGCGTATGTTTTCCGGTGGCGCCGGTCTCGGTGGTTTCGGCGCGTTCCAGCGCGGCACGCGTGTCGTCAGGGATGGCTTTCAGGCAGCGCTCATAGAGCTGCGCCGTCACCCGTTGCAAGGTTGCACTGTCGATGGCCATGGTGGCTTGCGTCCGCTTGTCTCGATGGCCCGACGATGCGCCGCCGCGGACCATTGTTCAAGCGCATTCTTTGCAGTTTTCAGCAGCAGAAAAGTTCCACCGCTTCGTTTGCGCCGGCACCGCGCAGTCTTTTCCATTTCAGGTATGGGTCTGAGCTCGTCCATGTGGACCACCATTTCCTGATGATCAACCCACCCTCGCTCGGGGCCTGCAACCGCCCCTTCAGACGCACACCACGTTGGACAAGGCGGGCGTTTGACACGCATTGGAACTTAAGTGACAATGCCTGCGCAAAGCTGAACGCGAATGCTTTTCATCCGCTTTTCATCCACTCCCCAAAGAGGTTTGACATGGTCCGCACTCTCTCCGATGCACGCACCGCCAAGTACCAGCGAGGTCAAGCTATGACCGAGGACCTTTGCGATTTCGTCAATGGCGGCGTTGTGTCAAGTTGCACCCAGTGTGGCCTGCGGCCAGGGCATGACACCTGCGCACGCGGCAATCTGCGCGTGGCACGCTTTGGTGTCGCAGGCACCATCGTCGCCGACGATGTCAATCGGTGTTCCGAACGGAATCTGCTCAAGCAAATCGGTCAGGACCTCGCTGTCGCCCATCTCTTGGTGGGTCATCAGCGCCGCGCAAATTTGGCCGGCCCTTGTGTCCATCGCCAGATGGACCTTGCGCCAAGTGTGGCGCTTGGACCAAGCGTGTGTGCGCACCTTCCATTCGCCCTCGCCGTAGAGCTTGAGGCCTGTGCTGTCGAAAGCCAAGTGCAGTGGCTCACCCGGGCGCAGCGCGGGCAAGACGACTTGCAGGCTTTGCGCGCGGCGGCTCAGGGTCGTGTAGCCGGGTACCGGCAGATTCGGGAAGGCGAGCCGGTGCAGGCTTTGAGCGAATCCTTGCAGCGTACGCAGGGGCAGATCAAACACCTGCTTGAGACCAAGCAAGCCTTGGATGACAGTGTCCGGGTAGACGAGCGGGCGTGTGCGCCTGGGGACAGCTGCAGCGGGTGCGAGAAGGCTCTCGTCAATCCACATCGCGACATCTCCTCTGGCAATCAGCCCATCTCTTTATACACAAGCCCCCTCGCATGAGCTATGCTACTCATTTCATAGCGAAAGCATACAATGAACTGGACAGTCACGGAATTCAAGAGCATGAACCTGGGGGACCCCAGGCGCAAAGAGCGTGCGATCCGCCTGATCGAGAGCTTGAGTGCCAAG
>NZ_AFAL01000379.1 GCF_000193225.1 Verminephrobacter aporrectodeae subsp. tuberculatae At4
TTGCGGTAATCAGCAGGACCGAATAATGTGAAGGAAACCGAGCGGGGCCTCGCCCGATCGGGTCCTGGTGTCGTCCTGCTGCGCATTATTTTCCGCGTGCCACTATTGGCTGGGAATCCACCCGCCAAGGAGACACGTGATGTCAGACTTTCTACCTCAGCGCAGCGCGCTGATTTTCCAGTTCGAAGAGCATCTCGCGAGGACAAGGTACAGCTCGACGGCAAGCAAGCGCTATCTTGCCGTCGCAGGGCACTTTCTCAAGTACATCGAGGGTCTGCATATGTCGATCGATGCGGTGCAGCCATCGCACGTGACGAAGTACCTGACACGGGAGTTGCGCCAATTCTCCCGACGCCATGGCCGTGCGCCGGTATCCGTCGATCATTGGCGTGGCTCACATACCGCTGGTGTGCATCAGTTTCTTCAATGCGTCGTGGGGCCGTGGCCACCGAGTGCGACGGCCGGCAGCCCCAACGGAGCCTATCGCCAAGCACTATGCGCGGAGTATGCGCAGTGGCTTCGCGAGCGACGGGGGTTGGCCGCCGAGACTATCTCTGAACGAACTGCCGAGGCAGGGCGCTTCCTGTCTTGGTACGGCGAACGCAACAAGACCGGCACGCTCTCGTCCGTGGCAATCGCTGATGTCGATGCCTATCTACAGTCGCGAGCGCCATCATTGCGGCGGGTCTCGCGCAAAGGGGTCGCGCAGCGAATGCGCTGCTTCCTGCGCTTCGCCTACGCCACAGGCACAACCGAGCGCGACTTCGCACTTTGCGTGATGGCGCCTACCCTCTACGCATTCGAATCGATACCCTCCGCGCTGAGCCCAGACCAAGTAGATGCCGTGATGCAGACATCACGTAATGACCAATCCCCGAAGGGCCTGCGCGACTACGCGATCTTGCTGCTGCTCGCCACCTACGGGTTGCGCGCCGGCGAGATCACTCGACTGCAGTTGAACGACATCGACTGGCGCGCCGACCGCATTTTCGTTCGGCATACCAAGACGGGCTCGCAATCGATCCTGCCGCTGATGCCTGCCGTGGGCGAAGCGCTGCTCGCGTATCTGCGGCGAGGTCGACCCAAGACCGATGTGCGGGAGATATTCATTCGGATGCGAGCCCCATATCGAAGGTTTGAGAGCGGCTCCAGCCTGTACACGTTGACAAGGCGTCGGCTTGATGCAGCCGGCGTACAGCCCGACGGCAAACGCGGACCACATGCGTTTCGGCATGCGCGCGCGGTGAGCCTGCTTCGCGACGGCACACCGATGAAGATCATCGGTGACGTACTGGGGCATCGATCAGCATCATCGACATCGGTATACCTCAAGCTCGCCACTGAGGATTTACGCGATGTGGCCCTCGATATCCCAGGCCGGACTCAGGAGGAGCAGACATGAACGCACAGCTTGCAGATAGCGGTGCCGCGATTAACCGCTTCTTGTTGCACGTGCACCCGCGCAGTCGCAACACCGTCAACGGCTACCGATGCATATTGGTAGAGTTCCAGTGCCATGTGCAACTGTACCCTCGCAACGCCGCGATTTCCCAGTCCACCATCGAGTCGTGGCTTCGCGGCTGCGCCTCGCGTTGGCCTGAGCACTATGTGCTTCATCGCGCTCGCGTTGTCGACCGGTTCTTGGACTTTCTGGCCTCCGAAGAATCCATCCCGAGCAATCCACTTGCACAGCTGCGTCTCAACTTCGGCCAGCGAGTTGGAACTCCAATCGTGCGAGCGCTTCTTTCGCCAGACCCCGCACAGGCGCTTGAGACCCTGAAGCCGTTGCCGCAGTTCGCAAGTGTCTATGGCGCATTCATGCGCTCGCACATCGAGCTCATGCGGGCCAGCGGGTATCGCTACAACACGCAGGCATTGAGCTTCCTGCGTTTCGATCGTTTCCTGCAAGGTCGCGCCGACGTCATCACCCTGCCGCTGACGGTCTTGCTACAGGAATGGGTGGACGAGGGTACGACACTGCACCATGCCGTGGAGCGCCAGCAGGTTGCTCGCAATCTCGCCAGAGCCTGGCAGCGTATCGACCCACGCGTCGAGCTGCCCAAGGTAGATCGGCGCCTATCTCGTCAACGGGTACTGGAACAGCGGCGCCCCTACATCTACACGCCGCAAGAAGTTCGACATCTGCTGGAGACCGCTCGAGAGTTCCCTTCTCCTCGCTCATCGCTACGCCCGCTCACGCTGTACACGATGCTCGTGCTCGCGTACTGCTGCGGACTGCGGCTGGGCGAGCTCGCACGGCTCAATCTGGGTGACGTTCACGTGGCTACGGGAGAGATCGTCATTCGCGAGACCAAGTTCTTCAAGTCCCGGACTCTGCCCTTTGCCGACAGCGTGATGGTTGCGTTGTGCGAATACCTTGAAGCCAGGCAGCGCGCGGGAGCGCCTCAGGATGGATCGAGCGGGCTGTTCTGGCATACGCAAAGCACTGGTCGCTACTCCCGTGTGATGACCCACAAACTCTTGGTGTGCGTATTGCGCCGCGCCGGGTTGAAGCCAGAGTCGGGGCGCGTCGGACCACGCATCCATGACCTTCGGCATTCCATGGTCGTCAACCGCATGCTGACGTGGTACCGCGAAGGGATCAATCCCCAGGCACGACTGCCTTTCCTGGCCACCTATCTCGGCCACAAGGACATCAACTCGACCCTGGTCTATCTGACGCTCACACAGGAGTTGCTGCAAGAGGCCAGCGAGCGCTTTCGCGCCTTCGCCGCGCACGGCCGGCACCTCGTTGAAGGAGCCACGCAATGAGGTCCGTCAATCCTTTTCCCGGACTGCTGCATGCGTTCTTCTACGAACGATTGGTTGAGCAACGCAACGTCTCCCCTCACACCCTCAAGTCCTACCGCGACACGTGGCGGTTGTTTCTGCGCTTTGCGGCCGTGCGGCACAAGCGGGCTGTGACGGCCCTCACCATGGCCGATCTTTCGGCGAGCGACGTGACGGCATTTCTTCAGCACAGCGAACAGGAGCGTCAGGTCTCGATCGGCACGCGCAACTGCCGTCTCGCCGCACTGCGCAGCTTCTTTCACTTCGTCGCTGAGAGGGAGCCGACGGCCATTGCCCAATGCGTCGACGTGCTTCACATCCCGATGAAGAAGTCGCCCACGCCCGCGCCGCAGTATCTCGAATCGAGAGAGATCGAGGCGATCCTCGATCAACCGGATCGCAAGTGCGTCGAGGGCCAGCGCGACTACGTGCTGCTGTCATTCCTCTACAACACCGGTGCGCGTATTCAGGAGGCACTTGATGTTTGCCCCGCAGCAATCCGATTCGAAGCACCGATGTGCGTACGTCTGTTCGGCAAGGGTCGCAAGGAGCGCATCTGTCCGCTGTGGCCGGAGACCGTCTCGCTACTCAAGGCGCTGCGCAAACGACAACCATGCGCGGATGATGAGCCACTGTTCGTCAATCGCTATGGGGCGCCGCTTGGCGCCTCAGGGGTGCGCTTCAAACTTGCACAGTACGTTCAGGCCGCCGCGGGCGCCGTCCCATCCCTGGCGTCGAAGAAGGTTTCGCCGCACACCTTCAGGCACACGGCCGCCGTTCATCTTGTAGCCGCCGGCGTTGATGTCACAGTCATTCGAAGCTGGCTCGGGCATGTTCACCTCGACACCACCAATCACTACGCTCAGGCCAACTTGGACACCAAGCGAGAGGCGCTCGAGCGACTCGACCCATCCTCAAAGATCAAGAAGCCACCGCGCTGGAGACGTGATGCGAGCGTTCTTTCCTGGCTCGATTCGCTCTGATGGTTCACCGAAATTATGTGAAGGAACACCCGCCCAGATCGCATCCGTGCGAGGGCGGACAGCACCTTCCTTCACATTATTCGGTCCTGCTGATTACCGCAAGAATCGCGAGCTCGCGATTCTTGCGGCACGCCACCGTAGAAAGCCAGCGCACGGGCCATGGCAGCGAGCCACGAGCGCATGCTCTGATCGGTGGTAGCGCAGGCAAAGGTGTAGCTCGATGCTCCCATCGCAGCCACGAACACCTGCGCGCGTGAGCCGTCGGCCAACGCCAGCGTGGAGCCGGCGTAATCGATGAACAGCTTCTCGCCAGCGCGTCGGTGCTGGCGCATCGAGCGTTTGAGTCTCTTGGTGAAGGTCTTGTAGTGCTCGCAGAACTGGGTGTAGGCCCAGGTGCGTCGGCCCTCGTGGGCAGCGCGGTACTCCTGCCACAAGAGCATCAGCGTGACGCCCTTGCGGCGCAGTTCGATGTGGACATGGGCGAAGTCGGGTTGGATCACCGCCGTCTCGGCCGAACTGCGCCCGAGCAGCCGGCGTTCGAGTCCGGCCTCGTCGAGTTCGGCCACTGCGGCCCAATCGAGCCGGGCAGCGCCGGCCATGCCGAGGTACTTGGCCACAACCCCCTTGGAGATACCGAGGCTGCGCGCGATGGCTTCATGCGACAGCTTGGCGCTGTACTTGAGTCTGAGGATGTCTTTGATCATGCGTATGTTGATTCGTTGCTGTGGCATATGCGCTGCGGCCAAAAGACCGCGACGCTATGCCCAAACCCGTGGTTCATACGCAACACCAGCACCAGCGCCCTTGACAGGCTGGCGAGCACCTTCAAACGGTGATCAGTCGTCCCTCGGTCACGTCACCGAAATCGGCGGTCACG
>NZ_AFAL01000378.1 GCF_000193225.1 Verminephrobacter aporrectodeae subsp. tuberculatae At4
GGAAGTGCTGCCCCCGGTGTTCACTGCGGCGTCGGTGTTGTCCTTTTGTCCGCTTCCCTTGCCGTCGTGGCTGCCGTGCGTGCTTGGCTTGACGACAGGGGGGGTGGAGGCCACGGCGGTGCGCTGGCTGCTCTTGGTGTCGTTGCCGCCTGCGGCTGCGGGGTCCCGGGGCTGGTCTGCGGAGGGATTGGGTCTGTCGTGGATGGCCTTGGAGCCGGCGTTGTCCACGGGCCGGGCGGCGTCCTTGCCGGCAGCGTTCCGAGTGCGGTCCTCCCCGGCTACTACGGGGCGGGTGTCGGTGGTCGTGGTGGCGGTGTTGCTGCCTTCGCTGACGGGGGGCGTGGCCGAGAGCAGGTCGTCGCTCACGTCGTGCATGTCCACGGTGTGGCTGTCGTCGTCTTCGCTGCCGGTCTCCGGGGTCAGGATCGCATGCCAGATGGTTCCGTCGCTGTCCACGCGCTCAAAGCCGGTCAGCACGCCGCCGTCCATGGGCAGGGAGGTCTGCCGTGTGAGGCCGGTCACTTCCTTGTCGAAGCTCAGGGCGACGGTGGTGTCCTCCCCCTCTGCGCGATGGGAGTCGGGAAAGCTGATTTCGGTCAGCTGGGGCACGGTGGGGGTCGAGAGCAGGTTGCCGTCCTGATCGGTGACTGCGCCGAGGTAGTCCCGGCGAATGATGTCGTCGATCTCTGCGCTGCCGGAGTACACGGTCAGGGTGGCGTGCCAGGTGAGGCTGCCGTCAGGGTTTGCAAAGTTGGACAGCGTGCCGCCGGAGACGGCCAGCGAGGTCCCCGCGTCCAGGCCGGGCACCACTTCGTTGAAGGTCATGGTGACGGGAAGCATGACGATGGAGGTGGTCCCGGCGGTTTTGAGTTTGGGGTCTCCGAAGGAGATGCTGTCGATCCGCGGCCACAGGGGGTCAACCGTGGAAATACCGCCCTGGGTGTCCATTGCGGCGTCGCTGTTGCTCGCCTGTCCGCTGCCCGGGTTGCCGTCGCTGTCGATGATCCGGTCCAGGTTCAGGGTGACCACGGCGCGGCTCTTTGGCGCGGGAATCGGCCTGGGCCTGGCGCTGAAAACCCAGACCAACCGGGCGTCGTGCGCCGATCCGCTCGCGTCGAACAGCTCGCCAAAAGTGGCGTGCACGCTCCCTTCATTGATGCTGTCGAAAGTCACCGCTTCGGTGAATGCGACCCTGACCTGCAAGGAATCGATTTCCTTTGTGGTCAGGTAGCCCTCGTTGTTGGAATCCGAAATAGTGATGCTTTTTACTGTAACTGCCAAGGGTATCCTCCTGATGGGTTGTGACCTGAATTTCCGTATTACGCCGTGGAAGCGGTTTGCAGCCGCAGCGCAGGGGTCATTTCCTGTCGATGGCGAAGTTTAGCTAAAGAATGTTTTGACACAGTTATGTACATCGGGACACAGCGCTGGCGCGCCTTGTGCAATCCGCTCTTGCCGTGCGCGGGCGGCAAATTTCGGCGTGGCCGGGCGGCCGGTGCCGAACACGCATGGCCTGTGCGGCGGCGGGTGGGCCGTGGCGAGGGGATACAATCCAAGGCTTTTCGCGCAACCGCGTCGCCCGACCTGTAGCCCAAGCAACAACCCTTTCGAGAACAGCCGCTGGCACCCGCGCGCGGGTGGACCGCAGGCGCGGGGCGACCGTAACCATCCGGAGAACCCAGTGCTTTTGTCTCTACAGGGAAATTCCCCGCCCGCCATCCTGGCGCTTGCAGACGGCACGGTCTTTATCGGCCATTCGATAGGCGCCAGTGGCAGCACGGTCGGAGAGCTGGTGTTCAACACCGCGCTCACCGGCTACCAGGAAATCCTCACCGACCCGAGCTACTTCCAGCAGATCGTGACGCTCACGTACCCGCACATCGGCAACTGCGGCGTCAACGGCGAAGACGTCGAGGCCGACAAGATCCATGCCGCGGGCCTGGTCATCAAAGACCTGCCGCTGCTGGCCAGCAACTTCCGCGCGACGGAGACGCTCGCGCAATACCTGGTGCGTCAGCAGACCGTTGCCATCGCCGGCGTGGATACCCGCAAGCTGACCCGTTTGCTGCGCAGCAAGGGCGCGCAGAACGGCGCCATCGTGGGCCTGGCCCCGGGGCAGGCGCTTACGCAGGAACGCATCGACGCAGCCAGCGCGCAGGCCCGGGCGGCCCCCGGCATGGAGGGGCAGGACCTGGCCCAGGTGGTGAGCACCGCGGTGCGCTACGACTGGACGCAGACCGCGTGGCGAATCGGTAGCGGCCATGGCGAACTCGGGCAGCCGCGCTGGCATGTGGTGGTCTACGACTTTGGCGTGAAGAAAAACATCCTGCGCCAGCTCGCCGAGCGCGCCTGCCGGCTGACGGTGGTGCCCGCACGAACACCCGCAGCCGAGGTGCTCGCCATGCGGCCCGACGGCGTCTTCCTGTCCAACGGCCCCGGCGACCCGCAACCCTGCGACTACGCCATCGACGCCACCCGGCAGATCATGGACAGCGGCATCCCCGTGTTCGGCATCTGCCTGGGCCACCAGATCATGGCCCTGGCCTCGGGCGCCAGGACCTTCAAGATGGACCACGGCCACCATGGCGCCAACCACCCGGTGAAGGACCTGGCCAGCGGCCGCGTGAGCATCACCAGCCAGAACCACGGCTTTGCCGTGGCCATGGAGTCGCTTCCCGCCTGCCTGCGCGCCACGCATGTCAGCCTGTTCGACGGCACGCTGCAGGGCCTGGAGCGCACCGACCGGCCTGCGTTCTGCTTCCAGGGCCACCCCGAGGCGTCGCCCGGCCCGCACGACATCGCCTACCTGTTTGACCGCTTCACCGCGCTGATGGAGAAAAACTGATGCCCAAGCGCACCGACCTCGCGTCCATCCTCATCATTGGCGCCGGCCCGATCGTCATCGGCCAAGCCTGCGAATTCGACTACTCGGGCGTGCAGGCCTGCAAGGCGCTGCGCGAGGAGGGCTACCGGGTCATCCTGATCAACAGCAACCCGGCGACGATCATGACCGACCCGGCCACGGCCGACGTGACCTATATCGAGCCCATCACCTGGCAGACGGTGGAAAAGATCATCGCGCGCGAGCGTCCCGACGCGATCCTGCCGACCATGGGCGGCCAGACCGCGCTCAACTGCGCGCTCGACCTGTGGCACAACGGCGTGCTCGACAAGTACCGGGTCGAGCTCATAGGCGCCAGCCCCGAGGCCATTGACAAGGCCGAGGACCGGCTGAAGTTCAAGGACGCGATGACCCGGATCGGCCTGGGCTCGGCGCGCTCGGGAATCGCCCACAGCATGCAGGAGGCCTGGGCGGTGCAAAGGAGCCTGGGCTTTCCTACCGTGGTCCGCCCGAGCTTCACGCTCGGCGGAACGGGCGGCGGAATCGCCTACAACCCCGAAGAGTTCGAGAGCATCTGCAAGCGCGGCCTGGAGGCCTCGCCCACGAGCGAACTGCTGATCGAAGAATCGCTGCTCGGCTGGAAGGAATACGAGATGGAGGTGGTGCGCGACAAGGCGGACAACTGCATCATCGTCTGCTCCATCGAGAACCTCGACCCCATGGGCGTGCACACCGGCGACTCGATCACCGTGGCGCCGGCGCAGACGCTGACCGACAAGGAGTACCAGATCATGCGCAACGCCTCGCTCGCGGTGCTGCGCGAGATCGGCGTGGACACGGGCGGCTCGAACGTGCAGTTCGCGCTGAACCCGAAGGACGGGCGCATGGTCGTCATCGAGATGAACCCGCGCGTCTCGCGCTCGTCCGCGTTGGCGTCCAAGGCCACGGGCTTTCCGATCGCCAAGGTCGCGGCGCGGCTCGCCGTGGGCTACACGCTCGACGAGCTCAGGAACGACATCACCGGGGGCGTGACGCCGGCGTCGTTCGAGCCCTCGATCGACTACGTGGTCACGAAGATTCCGCGCTTTGCGTTTGAAAAATTCCCCACGGCCGACAGCCGCCTGACCACGCAAATGAAGTCCGTGGGCGAGGTGATGGCCATGGGCCGCACGTTCCAGGAGTCGTTTCAGAAAGCCCTGCGCGGTCTGGAGGTGGGCGTGGACGGCATGAACGAGAAGACGCAGGACCGCGAAGTGCTCGAAAAGGAACTCGGCGCGCCCGGCCCCGAGCGCATCTGGTACGTGGGCGATGCGTTTGCCATGGGCCTGTCGGTCGACGAGGTGTACGCGCTCACCTGGATCGACAAATGGTTCCTGGTGCAGATCGAGGAACTCGTGAAGATCGAGCTGGATCTCGATCGACTGGCCGTGGAAAAGGGCGAAGGCGCATTGGCGAGCCTGGACGCCGACACGCTGCGCGCGTTGAAGAAGAAAGGCTTTTCCGACCGCCGCCTGGCGAAGCTCCTCAAGACCCGCGAAAAGGCCGTGCGCGCAGCGCGCCATGCGCTGAACCTGCGCCCGGTGTACAAGCGCGTGGACACCTGCGCGGCAGAATTTTCTACCCGCACGGCGTATATGTACTCGACCTACGAGGACGAATGCGAGGCCGCGCCGAGCAGCAACAAGAAAATCATGGTGCTCGGCGGTGGCCCGAACCGCATCGGCCAGGGGATCGAGTTCGACTACTGCTGCGTGCACGCCGCGCTCGCCATGCGCGAGGATGGCTACGAAACCATCATGGTCAACTGCAATCCGGAGACGGTATCGACCGACTACGACATGTCCGACCGCCTGTACTTCGAGCCGCTCACGCTCGAAGACCTGCTCGAGATCGTCGAAAAGGAAAAGCCCACCGGCGTGATCGTGCAGTACGGCGGCCAGACCCCGCTGAAGCTGGCGCTGGACCTGGAGGCCGAAGGCGTTCCCATCATCGGCACCAGCCCCGACATGATCGACGCGGCCGAAGACCGCGAACGCTTCCAGAAGCTGCTCGGCGCACTGGGCCTGCGCCAGCCACCCAACGCCACGGCCCGCACCGAGGCGCAGGCGCTCGAAAAAGCGGCCACGCTGGGCTACCCCCTGGTGGTGCGTCCCAGCTATGTGCTCGGTGGCCGCGCGATGGAGATCGTGCACGAGCAGCGCGACCTGGAGCGCTACATGCACGAGGCCGTGCAGGTAAGCCACGACGCTCCGGTGCTGCTCGACCGCTTCCTGAACGACGCCATCGAATGCGACGTCGATTGCCTGCGCGACGCGCAAGGCCAGACCTTCATCGGCGGCGTGATGGAGCACATCGAGCAGGCCGGTGTGCACTCGGGCGACTCGGCCTGCTCGCTGCCCCCCTACTACCTGTCCCGGGAGACGGTCGATGAGCTCAAGCGCCAGTCCGCCGCCCTGGCCGCGGGCCTGAACGTGGTCGGTCTGATGAACGTGCAGTTCGCGATCCAGGAGGTCGGTGGCCAGGATCTGATCTACGTGCTCGAGGTCAACCCGCGCGCGTCGCGCACCGTGCCCTTCGTCTCCAAGGCCACGGGAATCCCTCTGGCCAAGGTGGCCGCGCGCTGCATGGCGGGCCAGTCGCTGGCCTCGCAGGGAATCACCCGGGAAGTCACGCCGCCTTACTTCAGCGTCAAGGAGGCCGTGTTCCCCTTCGTCAAGTTCCCCGGCGTGGACACCATCCTCGGCCCCGAGATGAAGTCCACCGGCGAAGTCATGGGCGTGGGCAAGACCTTTGGCGAAGCCTTCGTGAAGAGCCAGCTCGGCGCGGGAACCCGGCTGCCCACCGCGGGCAAGGTGTTCCTCACCGTGAAGAACGGCGACAAGCCGCGCGCGGTGGAGATCGCGCGGCAACTGGCCGCGCTGGGTTTCGAGCTCGTTGCGACCAAGGGAACGGCAGCGGCCATCGAGGCTGCGGGGGTCGCGGTCCAACTGGTGCACAAGGTCACCGAAGGCCGCCCGCACATCGTCGACATGATCAAGAACGACGAGATCGTGATGGTCATCAACACGGTGGAAGAGCGGCGCAACGCAATCGCCGATTCGCGCGCGATCCGCACCTCGTCGCTGCAGGCGCGCGTGACCACCTTCACCACCATCTTCGGCGCCGAAGCCGCCGTCGAGGGCATGCGCCACCTCGACCGGCTCGGCGTGTATTCGCTGCAGGAACTGCACGCGCAACTGCTGGCCTGAGCGCCGGCAAAACGGCATAATCCGTGCCTGACCAGACACCGCCGCGCGCCCGCCGCGCGGCGGTTTCCTTTTTGCAGCCCGCCGGCGAGGCCCTGCGGATGCCCTGACCCGTGGAGACTGACAAGCATGGCCACCATTCCGATCACCAAGCGCGGCGCCGAAAAGCTCAAGGAGGAGTTGCTGCGCCTGAAAACCGTGGAGCGTCCCGCGGTGATCAGCGCAATTTCCGAGGCGCGCGCGCAGGGTGACCTGGGCGAGAACGCCGAGTACGACGCGGCCAAGGAGCGCCAGGGTTTTGTCGAAGGCCGCATTCAGGAGATCGAAAGCAAGCTGTCCGCCGCGCAGATCATCGACCCCTGCGCGCTCGACGCGGGCGGCAAGGTGGTGTTCGGCGCCACGGTGGAGTTGGAGGACGAGGCCTCCGGCGATACGGTGAAGTACCAGATCGTGGGCGAGGACGAGGCCGACCTGAAGCAGGGGCTGATCAATATCTCCAGCCCCATCGCGCGCGCGCTGATCGGCAAGCAAGAGGGCGATACGGCCGAGGTGCAGGCGCCCGGCGGAATCCACCGCTACGAGGTCGTGGCGGTCCACTACCGGTGAACGGCCCATGCGCCGCGCACCGGGCCTGCGTCGCCGCCTTCCGGCGCTGGCCGCCGCCCTGTGGTGGGGCAGCCTGAGCACCCTGGGTTTGCTGGTGGCTCCCCTGCTGTTTGCCAAGCTGCCGACGCCAGCGCTGGCAGGCGGCATGGCCGCCGAGCTGTTCGCTGCGCAAACCTGGGTGACGCTGGCCTGTGGCCTGGTGCTGCTGTTCGCTTGCAGGCCAAAGCATGCGGCGCCGTATCCATGGGCGCGGGACGCCATGGTCTGCATACTCGGGGGCATGCTGCTGGCATTGCTGAGCCAGTTTGGCGTGGCGCCGCGCATCGTGGCCCGCCAGGACCTGCGCTGGTGGCACGGCGTGGGCACGGTGATGTACGCGGTGCAGTGGTGCTGCGCTCTGGCCGTGCTGTGGCGCATTCTGGGCCAGGCTCCGGCGCCCGATGGTTTCGAGCAGCGGGGGGACGCAGCCGGCGGCACCTGAAACCGGATACCCCTGCGGGGGCGCAGAAGGGTTCTTCATTCGCGCCAGTGCTGCGCCACCCAGGGGGCGGGGCGGATGTAGCGCCAGCGGCGATTGCGCCGCCCCGCGAGCGCGTCCGGCGGATTGCATTCCCCGTGGAAGATCACGATGCGCGCAGCCGGCGGAATGCACGGCGGGCGCCAGTAGTTCGTCGGCCAGGGCGGTATGCCGTGGTATTTGAAACTCGGGCACCACGCGGCGGGCCAGTATTGCAGCTGGCCCTGCTGGTGCAGAAAGTCGGACAGATAGGCCTGCTCGTTGCGAAACCGGGCGCGTATCGCGGCGCAATGCGCGCGGAAATGCTCCAGCACGTCGGAGTGCGCGCCGAGCTCGAAGCGGTAGACCGACGAATTGCCGGTGATGCGCCAGGGGCGCTTGTAGTCGTGGATGATCAGGAACGCGCCCGGGTGGGTGAAGAATGCATCCAGACTCCCGGTGATGACCAGGTCCAGATCGAGGAACAAGGCCGTGCCCTGGAGGCCGTGCAGGTCGGCGCTGAAGGTCACGAGCTTGGTCCAGCCCCTCTCGGGAATGCCCGCAGGCAGCGCGAGCGCGGGGATGGGCAGGCACTGCACCTCGCTGCGGATGGCGCGGCTGTCGTCGGTCAGGCAGATGAAGCGGAAGTCACCCGTGAGCTGCCTGCGCACCATGGCGTAGAGCCGGTTGACGTATTCGGGGCCGTATTTCGAGCCCCATTTCATGCACAGGACATGGCGGCTGCGCGCCGGTGCTGCCTGGGGACTCATCCACTCGCCTGGCGCTTCTTGATGGATTTTTGCTTCGGCTTGGCGCGCTTGATCTGCCCGCCCGCGGTCAGGCGCTGATTGCCCAGCACGCGCAATTGCCGGATTTCCGGGCGCTGGCCGCTGCGCTTGCTGTACTTGAGCAGCCTGACGTCGCGCGGGCCGGGCATGCGGTCCTGCGCGGGTGCACGCTCCTTGACCGGCTGGGGGCGCCATAGCACCAGCAGTTTGCCGATGTGCTGGATGGGGGCCGCGTCGAGCGCGGTCGCGAGCTGCTGATACATCAGCTCGCGGGCCGCGCGGTCGTCGTGCGCGACGCGCACCTTGATCAGCCCATGGGCGTTCAGTGCGGCGTCAACCTCCCGGGTGACGGCGGCGCTCAGGCCGGCGCCGCCGATCAGGACCACGGGGTCCAGGTGGTGCGCCTGGGCGCGGTGTTCCCGGCGCTCTGCGGGAGTCAGTTGAATGGCGGGCATGCGCCGTATTATCGAGGCAGGACGAGAAGCGATGAAAGTCAAAACCAAAAGCGGGAAGGTCGACAGGGCGTGGCTGAATGAGCACGTCAACGACCCCTACGTCAAATTGGCCCGGAAAGAGGGCTACCGCGCCCGCGCCGCCTACAAGCTCCAGGAGATGGACGAGCAGCTGGGCCTGATCAGACCCGGCTACACCGTGGTCGATCTCGGCTGCACGCCCGGCGCCTGGAGCCAGTACCTGCGCAGGCGCATGGCGGCGGGCGCGGCGGGGCCGCTCGACGGCACGATCATCGCGCTGGACATCCTGCCGATGCAGCCCATCGAGGGCGTGACCTATCTGCATGGCGACTTTCGCGCGCCCGAGATGCGCGAGCGCCTGGAGCAGGCATTGAACGGCCGGGGGGTGGACGTCGTGGTGTCGGACATGGCGCCGAATCTGTCCGGCATCGGGTCCGCGGACGCGGCGCGCATGGCGCAGCTGGTGGAACTGGCGCTGGACTTCGCCTGCAAGCACCTGAAACCGGAAGGGGCGCTGGTGGCCAAGCTTTTCCACGGCAGTGGCTACAGCGATTTGGTGAGCCTGTTCCAGCAGACCTTCCAGCGGGTCAAGCCCTTCAAACCCAAGGCCTCGCGCGGCAAGTCCGCCGAAACCTTCCTGGTGGGCAGGGGCTTGGGGCCTGGAAAAGGGGCGGCTGCAACGGAGCTTGCCCGGAGCGCCTGAAAACAGCGCCGCGCAAAGTCCACGTTGCTTCGATGGTCACGCGCGCAATCCGCATGACCTCGCGGCTTGAAACACATAAAATGGGCCGCATATCTTTGCCGTGACGGTTCGTGACGGCACTTCCGTTCTATCTGCCCCCGCAACTGGAGCTCCGCTTGAACAATCAGTGGTTTTCAAAAATTGCCGTTTGGCTGGTCATCGCCATGGTGCTGTTCACGGTGTTCAAACAGTTCGACACCCGGGGATCGGCCAGTTCCGGACACATCGGGTATTCCGAATTTCTTGAAGAGGTGCGCGGCGGCCGCATCAAGAACGCCACCATTCCCGAAGGACTGAGTGGCGGCGAGATCGTCGCCACGACCACCGACGAGCGCAAGATCCGCACGAATGCGTCGGTGCTCGATCGGGGCCTCGTGGGCGACCTCCTGAACCACAACGTCAAGTTCGACGTCAGGCCCCGTGAGGAAGGCTCCCTGTTCATGACCTTGCTCGTCAGCTGGGGGCCGATGCTGCTGCTCATCGGCGTGTGGGTGTACTTCATGCGCCAGATGCAGGGCGGCGGCAAGGGGGGGGCCTTCAGCTTCGGCAAGAGCAAGGCGCGCATGCTCGACGAGAACAGCAACCAGGTCACGTTCGCCGACGTGGCCGGCTGTGATGAAGCCAAGGAAGAGGTCAAGGAGGTCGTGGACTTCCTCAAGGACCCGCAGAAGTTCCAGAAGCTCGGTGGCCGCATTCCCCGGGGCCTGCTGCTGGTCGGCCCGCCCGGTACCGGCAAGACGCTGCTCGCCAAGTCCATTGCGGGCGAGGCCAAGGTGCCGTTCTTCAGCATCTCGGGTTCCGACTTCGTGGAAATGTTCGTCGGTGTGGGCGCGGCCCGTGTGCGCGACATGTTCGACAACGCCAAGAAGAACGCGCCCTGCATCATCTTCATCGACGAGATCGACGCCGTGGGCCGCCAGCGCGGCGCCGGCCTGGGCGGCGGCAACGACGAGCGCGAGCAAACGCTCAACCAGATGCTCGTCGAGATGGACGGCTTCGAGACCAACTTGGGCGTGATCGTGGTCGCCGCGACCAACCGCCCCGACATTCTGGACTCTGCGCTGCTGCGCCCCGGCCGTTTCGATCGCCAAGTGTACGTAACGCTGCCCGACATCCGGGGCCGCGAGCAGATCCTGAACGTGCACATGCGCAAGATCCCGATCGGCCAGGACGTGGCCCCCGGAATCATCGCCCGCGGCACGCCCGGAATGAGCGGCGCCGATCTGGCCAACCTGTGCAACGAAGCCGCCCTCATGGCCGCGCGGCGCAACGCGCGCACCGTGGAGATGCAGGACTTCGAGAGGGCCCAGGACAAAATCCTCATGGGCCCCGAGCGCAAGAGCATGGTCATGCCCGAGGAGGAGCGGCGCAACACGGCCTACCACGAGTCCGGCCACGCGCTCATCGGCAAGCTGCTGCCCAAATGCGACCCGGTGCACAAGGTCACCATCATCCCCCGGGGCCGCGCCCTGGGTGTGACGCTGAGCCTGCCCGAGCAGGACCGCTACAGCTACGACCGCGAGTACATGCTCAACCGGATCAGCATGCTCTTCGGTGGCCGCATTGCCGAAGAAGTGTTCATGAACCAGATGACCACGGGGGCCAGCAATGACTTTGAGCGCGCGACCCACATCGCGCGCGACATGGTCACCCGCTACGGCATGACCGAGGCCCTGGGCCCCATGGTGTACGCCGAAAACGAAGGCGAAATCTTCCTGGGCCGCTCGGTGACCAAGACCATCAACATGAGCGAGCAAACCATGGAGAAGGTCGATGCCGAGGTGCGCCGCATCATCGACGAGCAGTACAACCTGGCGCGCCGGTTGATCGAAGCGAGCCGCGACAAGATACACGCCATGGCCCAGGCCCTGCTCGAGTGGGAGACCATCGACGCGGACCAGATCAATGACATCATGGCAGGCAAGCCGCCCCGTCCGCCCACGGACTGGGTACCCCGCACGCCGCCCTCGTCGGGGGGCGACAACTCCAGCGGTGGCACGCCTGCGGTGGCTACGGGAACCGCTCCAACAGCGGCCTGAGCGCGGGGCTCCCGGGCCCTCGCCCTCGTCGTTCGTTGGCCGGTGTTTTCTTCTCCCCGACGTTCCGGCTCCGCTTCGGCGCGGCGCCGTTTTTCGATGCATCGATGATCTGGCAGACCTCCCGCTTCTCCATTGACCTGACCCGGCCCCAGGTCATGGGCATCGTCAACGTGACGCCAGACTCCTTTGCCGATGGGGGGCGCCATGACTCCACCCCCGCGGCCCTGAGGCATTGCGAGCAACTCCTTGAGGACGGCGCCCGGATTCTCGACATCGGGGGGGAATCCACGCGCCCCGGCAGCCGGGCAGTTCCGCTGGACGTGGAACTGGCGCGCGTGCTGCCCCTGGTGCGGGACGCCGTTTCCCTGGGTGTGCCCATCTCCGTCGATACCTGCAAGCCCGAGGTCATGCAGGCGGTGCTGGATCTGGGCGCCGACATCGTGAACGACGTCTGGGCGCTGCGCCAGCCAGGGGCCGCGGCCGTCGTCGCGGCGCACCCGCGCTGCGGGGTCTGCCTGATGCACATGCACCGCGACCCGCAGAGCATGCAACTGGAGCCCATGGACGGCGATGTGTTGTCCCGGGTGCTGTCATTCCTGGAGCGATCGGCGCATGGCTTGCTCGCGCAGGGGGTCGAAAGGACGCGCATCGTGCTGGACCCGGGAATCGGCTTCGGCAAGACGGCGGAGCAGAACTTCGCTTTGCTGGCAAGGCAGTCGGCGCTCCTGGCCGCGGGCTATCCCCTGCTGGTGGGCTGGTCGCGCAAGTCGTCCCTGGGCGCGGTCACGGGACTGGACGTGGACCAGCGCATGGCGCCCAGCGTGGCTGCGGCGGTTCTGGCCGTGGAGCGCGGCGCGGCCGTTGTGCGCGTGCACGACGTGCGTGCAACGGTGGCTGCGCTGGCGGTGTGGAGCGCCATGCGGCGGGCCTGCTGATTTCAGACGACGAGAGACGACGGGCAACGGAAGAAGCACCAGGAGACGCTGCACCATGACACGCCAATACTTTGGAACCGACGGCATTCGCGGCACGGTCGGGCAGCCGCCGATCACGCCGGATTTCGTGCTGCGCCTGGCGCACGCCGTGGGCCACGTGCTGCGCCAGACGCAGGAGCGCCCCTCGGTGCTGATCGGCAAGGACACGCGCATTTCCGGCTACATGCTCGAGAGTGCGCTGGAGTCCGGGTTCAATTCTGCGGGGGTGGACGTCGTTCTGCTGGGCCCCCTGCCCACGCCCGGGGTGGCCTATCTGACCCGAGCCCTGCGCGCCAGTCTGGGGGTGGTCATCAGTGCGAGCCATAACCCGTACCCCGACAACGGAATCAAATTCTTCGGCGCGCAAGGCAGCAAGCTCTCCGATGCCTGGGAGCAGGCCGTGGAAGCGGCCCTGGGCGATCCGCCGGTGTGGGCCGACTCGGCCCGCCTGGGTCGGGCGCGGCGGCTCGACGACGCCGCCGGGCGCTACATCGAATTTTGCAAAAGCAGTTTTCCGCAGGACCTGACCCTCAAGGACCTGAAGATCGTGGTGGACGCGGCGCACGGCGCGGCCTACCAGGTGGCGCCCAAGGTGTTCCATGAACTGGGGGCCGAGGTGCTCCCGATCGGCTGTTCGCCCGACGGCCTGAACATCAACCACGGGGTGGGCGCAATGCATCCCGACGCCCTGGTGCGCGCCGTGCGGGAGCACGGCGCGGACTACGGGATCGCGCTCGATGGCGACGCCGACCGCGTGCAGATCGTGGACGCCACGGGGCGTTTGTACAACGGCGACGAGTTGCTGTATCTGATGGTCTGCGACCGCATGGGCCGGGACGAGCATGTGCCCGGCGTCGTCGGCACCCTGATGACGAACATGGCCGTCGAGGCGGCGTTGCAGGCCAAGGGCGTGCAGCTGGTGCGCACCCAGGTGGGGGACCGGTACGTGCTCGAAGAACTGGTGCGCCGCCGCTGGGTGCTGGGCGGCGAAGGCTCCGGGCATTTGCTGGTACTGGATCGCCATACCACCGGCGACGGTCTGGTGAGCGCCTTGCAGGTGCTCCAGGCCTGCGTGCGCAGCGCCTGCACGCTGGCGCAGCTGCTCGGCGGCGTCACGCTGTATCCCCAGGTGCTGCACAACGTCCGTTTGGCCCCGGGGCAGCAGGACTGGAAGTCGAACCGCGTGCTCGCAGACACCACACGGGCGGTGGAACAGGAACTCGGCGCGGCGGGCCGGGTGCTCATCCGCGCCAGCGGCACCGAGCCCTTGCTGCGGGTGATGGTCGAGGCGCGCGACGCCCAACACGCCGGCGCATGCGCGCAGCGGCTCGTGGACGCCGCGCGCGCGGGTTGATCGAAGCACCCCCCGAGAGTTGCCTGCGCATCGATCCACGCCATGCACGCGATGAGGAGCACAGCCATGCGCAAGAGAACACCATTCGCGGGACTGGTCTTGTCGGCCCTGTGGGTGCATGGCGCGGCCCAGGCGCCGGCCGCCCCGGAGCCAGCCCCGGCCGGCGCCACCGCCGAATCACGGGCCCCGCTGACCCAGGGCGAAGCCAAGGCCATGCGCGAGTTCAGGCTGCTGGACCTGAACGGCGACGGCAAGCTCAGCCGCACGGAAGTCAGGCTTTTCCCCCGCCTGGCGAACGCCTTTGACGCGGCGGACACGGACGGCGACGGCTACGTGTCGTATGCAGAAGTCCGGGAGTTCGCCGCCAAGTACCGTGCAGAACGGGAGCGCAACCGGGCCGCGCGGGAGGCCCCGGCGGCGGCGCCAGCGGAACCGCAGACCCGGCCCTGAGGGTTTTGCTGGACGGCCCCCGAAGCTGCGCGAAGGGAGCTTGAGAGCGGGCAGGCGGCGCGCCACCCACCGGGCCGGCAAAGCTTTTTGCTACACTGCGCGCCATGTTCATTCACCGCATGTTCATCACAGGTCGCAGCGACCGGGGAGCCTGGCCCTGGCGCCGGGCCGTCGCCTTGAACGCCTGATGGCACCCGGGTCCGCCCGGGAACCCGTGGCCCCCCGCCGGGGCCGTTTGAATGAACCGCAGCAACGCCCGCCAGAAGTGCCAAACACCGGGGCCCGCGTTGCTGCCTGCCGGGAGTGCTCCGCGTGATCACGGAACTTGAATTCAAAAGCCTGGCCAGCGAAGGCTACAACCGCATTCCGCTGATGCTCGAAGCCTTTGCGGATCTGGAAACCCCCCTGTCCCTGTACCTCAAGCTGGCCCATGCCCAGAACGCCGGCAGGCACAGCTTCCTGCTCGAATCCGTGGTCGGCGGCGAGCGCTTTGGCCGCTACAGCTTCATCGGTCTGCCAGCGCGCACCCTGTTGCGCGCCAGCGGCTTTGGCGCCGACGCGCGCACCGAGGTGCTGAGCGACGGCCAGGTGGTCGAATCCGCGCCGGGCAACCCGCTGGACTTCATCGCCGCGTACCAGCAGCGCTTCAAGGTCGCGCTGCGTCCCGGTCTGCCGCGTTTCTGCGGCGGGCTCGCGGGGTACTTCGGCTACGACACGGTGCGCCATATCGAGAAAAAACTCGCAAGCACCTGCCCGCCGGATACCCTGGGCTGCCCGGACATCCTGCTGCTGCAATGCGAGGAACTGGCCGTCATCGACAACCTCTCGGGCAAGCTCTACCTCATCGTCTACGCCGACCCGGCCCAGCCCGAGGCCTACGCCCGGGGCCGCAAGCGGCTACGCGATCTCCGGGAGCAACTCCGGTATTCGGTGAGCGCCCCGGTGCTCAAGGCCAGCGCAAGCCACCCGGCGCAGCGCACCTTTGCCAAGGCCGACTACCTCGCCGCCGTGGAGCGCGCCAAGGAACTGATCGCCGAGGGCGACTTCATGCAGGTGCAACTGGGCCAGCGCATCCACAAGCGCTACACCGAAGACCCGCTCTCGCTGTACCGTGCGCTGCGCTCGCTGAATCCCTCGCCGTACATGTACTTCTACGACTTTGGCGAATTCCAGGTGGTCGGCGCGAGCCCCGAGATCCTCGTGCGCCAGGAGAGCACGCCAGACGGCGCCAAGCTCACCATCCGCCCCCTGGCCGGAACCCGCCCGCGCGGCGCCACCCCCGAGAAGGACCAGGCCGCCGAGGCCGAACTCGTCAACGACCCCAAGGAGCGTGCCGAGCATGTGATGCTGATCGATCTGGCGCGCAACGACATTGGCCGCATCGCCAAGACCGGCAGCGTGAAAGTGACCGAGGCCTTTGCGGTGGAGCGCTACAGCCACGTGATGCATATCGTGAGCAACGTCGAGGGCCTGCTGCGCGACGGCGTGACGAACATGGACGTGCTGCGGGCCAGCTTCCCTGCCGGAACGCTCACCGGCGCGCCCAAGGTGCACGCCATGGAACTCATCGACCGGCTCGAACCGGGCAAGCGCGGTCTGTACGGCGGCGCCTGCGGTTATCTGAGCTACGCGGGCGACATGGACTTGGCGATTGCGATCCGCACCGGAATCATCAAGGACGGCACGCTCCACGTGCAGGCGGCCGCAGGCGTGGTGGCCGATTCGGTTCCCGAACTGGAATGGAGGGAAACCGAGCACAAGGCGCGCGCGCTGCTGCGCGCCGCCGAACTCGTCGAGGAGGGCCTGGAATGAGCCGTGACACCAGCGCAGCAGCAAGCCCGGGGAGCGCCGCATGAAACTCCTGATGATCGACAACTACGACAGCTTTACCTACAACATCGTCCAGTACCTCGGCGAACTCGGCGCCGAGGTCGAGGTGGTGCGCAACGACGCGATCACGCTGGATGGCATCGCCGCGCGCGCGCCCGAGCGCCTGGTGATCTCGCCCGGTCCCTGCTCGCCGGCCGAGGCCGGGATTTGCGTCGCCGCGGTCAGGCAATTTGCCGGCAAGCTGCCCATTTTGGGCGTGTGCCTGGGCCACCAAAGCATAGGCGCCGCGTTCGGCGGCACCATCGTGCGCGCCCGGCAGCTCATGCACGGCAAGACCAGCGTCATTCGCACCACACAAAAGGGCGTGTTCTCCGGGCTGCCCGCGCAGTTCACGGTGAACCGCTACCACTCGCTGGCCATCGAGCGCGCCAGTTGCCCGGACACGCTGGAGATCACGGCCTGGACGGAGGACGGCGAGATCATGGGCGTGCGCCACAGGACGCTGGCCGTGGAAGGCGTGCAGTTCCACCCCGAGAGCATCCTCACCGAGCATGGCCACGCCCTGCTGAAGAACTTTCTGGAGCAGCGCGCGGCCCCCGGCGCGTGATCCCGTGCACCCCCCTGACCGACGAAAGCCCCCATGCCCGATACCCAGCGACTGCCCATGCTCAGCGCCTTATTCATGGGCCTCATTGGCCTGGGCTTTGGAGGCGGGCGGCCCGCGGCGTAAAAAAACTTCAGGAGACGGCAGATGTCCATCACCCCCCAGGAAGCGTTGCAGCGCACGATCGAGCACCGCGAAATCTTCCACGACGAGATGCTGCAGCTGATGCGCATGATCATGCACGGCGAACTCTCGCCCGTCATGACCGCCGCCATCGTCACCGGCCTGCGCGTGAAGAAGGAGACCATCGGCGAGATCACCGCCGCCGCGCAGGTGATGCGCGAGTTTTCGACCAAGGTGCAGGTGCCCGAGCGCACGCATCTGGTGGACATCGTGGGCACCGGTGGCGACGGGACCAGCAGCTTCAACATCTCCACCTGCGCCATGTTCGTCGCCGCTGCGGCGGGCGCCAAGGTCAGCAAACATGGCGGGCGCAGCGTCTCGAGCCGCTGCGGCAGCGCCGACGTGATGGAGGCGCTGGGCGTGCGCATCGACCTCGCGCCGCAGGCCATCGCCCAGTGCATCGCCGAGGTGGGGATCGGTTTCATGTTTGCCCCCAGGCACCACCCCGCGATGAAGAACGTGGCCCCGGTGCGGCAGGAACTGGGCGTGCGCACGCTGTTCAACATCCTGGGCCCGCTGACGAACCCGGCCAGCGCGCCGAACATCCTGATGGGCGTTTTCCACCCCGACCTGGTCGGCATACAGGTGCGCGCGCTGCAGCGCCTGGGCGCCGAGCACGCGCTCGTGGTGTATGGCCGCGACGGCATGGACGAAGTGAGCCTGGGCGCCGCGACGCTGGTGGGCGAACTCAGGAACGGCCAGATCACCGAGTACGAAATCCACCCCGAGGACTTCGGGATCGGCATGCTCAGCAACCGTGCGCTCCGGGTCGAGACGCCCGAGCAGTCGCGCGCGATGCTGGTCGGCGTGCTCCGGGGCGACGCCGGCGCTGCGCGCGACATCGTGTGCCTGAACGCCGGCGCCGCCCTCTACGCGGCGAATGTGGTGGATACCATCGCCGCAGGCATCGTGCGTGCCCGCAGCGCCATCGATTCGGGCGCCGCGCTCGCCCGGTTGGAACAACTCGTCGTGCGCACGCACGCGCTCGCCTCCGCTGACACCCCATGAATGACATCCTGAACCAAATCCTGGCCACCAAGCACGAGGAAGTGGCCGCCGCCAAAAAGCGCATGCCGCTCGCCGCCATGCGCGCCGACGCCGAGAGCCGCATGCGCACGCGCGACTTCGAAGGCGCGCTGCGCGCCAAAATCGCGCGCAATCAAGCGGCGGTGATCGCCGAGATCAAGAAGGCCAGCCCGAGCAAGGGCGTGCTGCGCGCCGACTTCGTCCCGGCCGACATCGCGCAAAGCTACGCCGAGGGCGACGGCGCGGTGAGCGCAGCCTGCCTGTCGGTGCTGACGGACACCCGCTTCTTCCAGGGCGGCGTGGACTACCTCAAACAGGCCCGCGCCAGCTGCCCGCTGCCGGTGCTGCGCAAGGATTTCCTGATCGACCCCTACCAGGTGTACGAGTCCCGCGCCATGGGCGCGGACGCGATCCTGCTGATCACCGCCTGCCTCGACGACGCGCAGCTGGCCGACTTCGAAGCCATCGCCCGCAGCCTGGACATGGCCGTTCTGGTGGAGGTGCACGACCGGCGCGAACTGGAGCGCGCGCTCAGGCTCCGGACCCCGCTCATGGGAGTCAACAACCGCAACCTGCGCAGCTTCGAGGTCACGATCGGGACCACGCTGGACCTGCTCGGTGACATTCCGCCGGACCGCCTGCCGGTCACCGAGTCGGGAATCATTGCGCCGCAGGACGTGCAGACCCTGCGCGCCGCGGGCGTGCAGGTCTTTCTGGTCGGCGAAGCCTTCATGCGCGCGGACGACCCGGGTCTGGCGCTGGCCAAGTTGTTTGCCGGGTAGAAGCCGATGACGGCGGTTGCAAGAAAGGCATGCGCATGAGGCCCCGACGATGAATGACATGGTTCCACCTCCTCCAACCCGGCTGATGCGCGCCGACCCGGCCGACTGGCCCGTGGCGCCGGGCTGGCAGCCGCTGGTCGACGCCTTCTTTGCCGGCGCGCGCGGGCAGGCGCTGCTGGCGTTTCTCCAGGCCCGGTTGCAGGCGGGCGCGGTGATCTTTCCGCCCCGGCCGCTGCGCGCGCTCGAGCTCACGCCGCCCGAACGGGTGCGCGTGGTCATCCTGGGGCAGGACCCATACCACGGCCGCGGCCAGGCCGAGGGGCTGGCCTTCTCCGTGGCGCCCGGCGTGCCACTGCCGCCCTCGTTGAGCAATATCTTCAAGGAAATGCAGCGCGACCTGGGAACGCCCATGCCCGCCTGGCCCGAACCGGGCGGCAGCCTGGTGAAATGGGCCCGGAACGGCGTGCTGCTGCTCAACACCGGCCTCACGGTGGAAGAGGGCCAGCCCGCGAGCCACGCCGGCAAGGGCTGGGAAGATCTGACCGACGCGGTCATCCGCCATGTGGCCCAGGGCCAGCGCCCCGTGGTCTTCATGCTCTGGGGCGCGCACGCGCAGTCCAAGCGCAGCTGGATCGCGCCAGACCGCGGGCATCTGCTGCTCATGTCCAACCACCCCTCGCCGCTTTCGGCGCTGCGCCCGCCGGTGCCGTTCATGGGCAACGGCCACTTTGGCCGGGCGCGGGAGTTTCGGCTGCGGCACGGGTCGCAGGACTGAGCGCCTGTGCGGCCGCTCAGGGCGCGCCGCGCGGGCGCTCGAGCAGCATGGCGTCCCCATAGCTGAAGAAGCGGTAGCGCTGCGCGATCGCATGGCGGTAAAGCCCCATCACCTGCGCGTGGCCGGCAAAGGCGCTGACGAGCATCAGCAGCGTGCTCCTGGGCAGGTGGAAATTGGTGAGCAGCACGTCCACCACCTGGAACCGGAAGCCCGGGGTGATGAAGATGCTGGTATCGCCCGTGGTCTGCCCCGTGCGTGCCCAGGACTCGAGCGTGCGCACGGTGGTGGTGCCTACGGCGACCCGCGGGCGCCGCGCTGGCGGCAGCGCCCGAGCGCGGCCAGCGTGGCCGGGGGCACCTGGTACCACTCGCTGTGCATCTGGTGCTCGGCCAGGTTCTCGGTCTTCACGAGCTGGAAGGTGCCCGCGCCCACGTGCAGGGTGACGCCGGC
>NZ_AFAL01000377.1 GCF_000193225.1 Verminephrobacter aporrectodeae subsp. tuberculatae At4
GCGCTCGCGGGGATAGGCCGGCCGCGTTTTCCCGGGGACCGTAACAGGTCGTCGAGCGACCAGTGCAGGGTCTGTCGCGTCGTCAGTTTACGCATCCGGTTCCGGAATGCGTCGCGAGCCGCACGTGAGATTCGACGCTGGAGTTTGACGGCGAATTCAGTTAACTTGGCCACCGATTGGGCCGCTGAATCAGGGAGAGAAAAGTGAGCGACTGGACCGAACTGGAATCGGAAACCTTCATCGATGGAGCACATCTCTTCGTTCCCTCACGGGACGAACTGCACGAGACGATCGTGCGGGCGATGGACCTCGGGGATCGGCGAGCCTTCGTTATCGAGCTCTCGTGCGGTGACGGTGAGCTCGCTAGGCGCGTGCTCATGCGCCACGGCGCCACGCACTACCTGGGGCTCGATCGGTCCGAACGCATGCGCGAACACGCGAAAGAGCGTCTGTCGCTCTTTGGTGCGCGCGCAGTGGTGGAGTCCTTCGACATTCACAACTTCGCGGACATGTCTCTGCCAAGCCGGCCGGACGCCTTGATTTCGTCCCTGGCAGTTCACCATCTCGACGGCGAAGGCAAGAAGCGCCTGTTCAGGAAGGCGTTTGCCGAGCTCGAGGTGGGCGGGCGCCTCGTGATATGTGACGTGGTGCTTCCCGCGGGTGCCGTGGCCACCGCGATCGCCGCGCAACAGTGGAATTGCGCCGTTGCCCGCAATTCGCTCGATGCCTTCGGCGATCTGCGCGGTCTTGAGCGATTCCACGAACTGGAGTGGAACATGTACAGCGGGACCCCGGTGGGGGACGAGATCGATAAGCCCTCGACCCTGCTCGAGCAGCTCAACTGGGTGCAGGAGTCCGGATTCAAAGACGTCGACGTTATCTGGCATTACGCCGGCCACGCGGTGTTCTGCGCGACGAAGCGATAGTCAATACGAACGACAGGCTCAAGGGGGTCTATGCCGACTGTCGTGGTATTTGGTGATGCGCAAAGCGTGCTCAGCTTCACATCATTGAGCGGTCTCGAACGCCTCACGTGACAAAGTCTCCGGTCATGCGCCTCCCGCTGCGGCCGGCTCGTGCATGCTTTCTTCATCGGACAAGGCGCGCAGCAGTTCGGTCTCGATCTGGATCCGGCGCGCATTGTTTTGCAATTCGGGGCCCTGGATCAGAAAGCTGTCTTCGACGCGCTCGCCCAGGGTGCTGACCTTGGCCAGTTGCACGCTCAGACGGTGCTGCGCCAGGACGCGCGCCACCAGATAGAGCAGGCCGGCGCGGTCGCTGGCGGAGATCGTGAGCAGCCAGCGCTGCGCTTTCTCGTCGGGTTGCAGGCCCACCCGCGGGGCCACCGGAAAGCTCTTCACGCGGCGCGAGACCCGCTTGCGCGCGGGCTCGGAGAGCGGGCCGCCGGCTTCGATGAGGCGCGTCAGATCGCTTTCGACCATCTGCGTGAGTTCGCGGTAATGCCCCGGCTGCGACGACGCCACGACCTGAAAGGTGTCGAGCGCATAGCCGTTGCTTGCGGTGTGCACGCGCGCGTCCAGGATGCTGAAACCCGCGCGGTCGAAGTAACTGCAGATGCGCGCGAAGAGGTCGGCCTGGTCTGCTGTGTAGACCATCGCTTGCAGTCCGTCGCCAGCCAGCGAGGGGCGCGCGCGCACCACCGGTTTCGCGGCCCCCACGTGGCGCGAGAGGTGGCGCGCGTGCCAGGCGATGTCCGCGGCGTCGTGGCGCATGAAGTAGCTCACGCCGAGCGTCGCCCACAGCGCCTTGTGCGCGTCGAACGGCTGCGCGTCGAGCGCCAGCAGCACCAGCGCTTCGCGCTTGCGCGCCTCGATTTCGGTTGCGGCGTCGGACACCCGGCCGCCCAGCGCGCGCAGCGTGGCCCGGTACAGGTCTTCGAGCAGCTTGCCCTTCCAGGCGTTCCAGACCTTCGGGCTGGTGCCCCGGATATCGGCCACGGTGAGCAGGTACAGCGCGGTCAGGTTGCGTTCGTCGCCCATCCGGTGCGCAAACGCGGCGATCACGTCCGGGTCGCTCAGGTCCTGCTTTTGCGCGACGGTGCTCATGGTCAGGTGTTCGCGCACCAGAAATTCGATGCGCCGGGCGTCGTCCCGGTGCACGCCATGCTGGTGGCAAAAGCGCCGCACCTCGGCGGCGCCGATTTGCGAATGGTCGCCGCCGCGGCCCTTGCCGATGTCGTGGAACAGCGCTGCGACGTACAGAACCCAGGGCTTGTCCCAGTCGCCCGCGAGCTGCGAGCAAAACGGGTACTCGTGCGCGTGCTCGGCGATGAAGAAGCGGCGCACGTTGCGCAGCACCATCAGGATGTGCTGGTCCACCGTGTAGACATGGAACAGGTCGTGCTGCATCTGCCCGACGATGCGGCGAAACGGCCACAGGTAGCGCCCGAGCACCGAGGTCTGGTTCATGAGCCGCATCGCGTGCGTGATTCCCGAGGGCTGTTGCAGGATGCGCATGAAGGCGCTGCGGTTCACCGGGTCGCGCCGGAACGCGCTGTCCATCACGCTGCGCGCGTTGTAGAGCGCGCGCAGCGTGCGCGCCGACAGGTCCCCGAGCCCCGGCGTTGTCTGGTAGAGCAAAAAGGTCTCCAGGATCGCGTGCGGGTCGCGCGTGTACAAATCGTCGCCGGCCACTTCGATGCGGCCGGCCTTCTCGAAGAAGCGTGCATTCAGCGGGCGCGGCGCGTGGGTTGACGGGCTCAGCCGCTCCTCGATGTTCAACAGCAGGATCTGGTTCAGCTGCGACACCGCCTTCGCCGCCCAGTAGTAGCGGCGCATCAGGGTTTCGCTGGCGCGCATCGGCAGGCGCGTGCCATCGGGCGCCTGCGAGCGGTAGCCAAAGGATTCGGCAACGGCCGTTTGCAGGTCAAACACCAGCCGATCCTCGCGCCGGCCCGCAGCCGCGTGCAGGCGCGCGCGGATCAGGCACAGCAGCGCCTCGTTGTGCTCGATCTGGCGCAGTTCGAAGGCGGTCGCGATGCCGTTCGCGGCCAGCGCCTTCCAGTGGCTGCCCAGGCCCGCAGCCTGCGCTACCCACAGGATCATCTGCAGGTCCCGCAGCCCGCCCGGCGATTCCTTGCAATTCGGTTCGAGCGCGTAAGGGGTGTTCTCGTACTTGGTGTGGCGCTGGCGCATCTCCAGCGTCTTGGCCAGCACAAAGGCCGCGGGGTTCATCTGCGCACGGTACTGGTGCTGAAATTGGCCGAACAGCGCCGCGCTGCCGCAGAGCAGGCGCGACTCGAGCAGGGAGGTCTGCACCGTGACGTCGCCGGCACTCTCGGCCAGGCATTCGGCCACGGTGCGCACGCTCGATCCGATCTCCAGCCCCGCGTCCCAGCAGCTGCCGATAAAGCCTTCGAGCCGGGAGTGCAGCTCGGGCACCACGGCATCGGGCAACAACAGCAGGACATCGACGTCGGAGCAGGGAAACAACTGCCCGCGCCCGAAGCCCCCCACCGCGACCAGGGCCATCTCGTCGGGCAAGCGGGCGCGCTGCCACAGCGTTTGCAGCAGATCGCCGGCCAGCGTCGACAGTTTGCGCAGCAATGCGCGGATACCGCGCGCGGACGCGCCCGTGGATTGCATCGCCGCGAGCAGCGCGGCCTTGTCGCGGCGGTAGGCGTCGCGCAGCGCATGGAGTTCGGTCATCGTCGTGGGGTACGCAGGGAGGTGGGCCATGCCGGTGTCTCGAATGATGCCTAATCAGACCGCAGAGGGTGTAGGTGAAATGTTCCATGGAACCAGCCAGAGGCCACGGCGGCCCCGTTTCGACGCGCCCGCATGATGCGGCAAAATATGCGGGCTAGGGAAATTACCTGGGCAGCGCGCGGAAGTCTGGGCTATGCTGCCGCAAGTAGCAGCGGCACGGTTCTTGCACATTATGGTCCTCCGAATGTGGCACTGGCGCTGTTCCGGATGGGCGATGCGTCTGCCGCATGCAGCGTTCACGCGCCCATCCCGCGACACAATGCGCCCGTGACCGACCGGGCCGCGACAAAATAACCCGATTGAATTGAAACAAAACGGGAACACAGGGAGGTGGAATTTTTCAAGAAACCAGGGCCGCGCCCTGAAAACGCGAAAAGGGAATTGCAATGACCAAATTGGACGGGAAAATGCCGGCGCAGGAAGCGACCGGTATGGATCGGCGGGAGTTCCTGGGGAGCACGGCCGCGCTGGGCCTGGCTGCAACGCTGTGCGCAACCCAGGCGCAAGCTCAGGCACCCAGGCGCGGCGGGCATCTCAAGCTCGGCATCAACGGCGGAGCCACGACCGACTCACTCGATACGGCGACCTACTCAGGCGCGGTGCTGTTCGCCATCGGCAAGACGTTTGGCGACACGCTGGTCGAGTCGCATCCGGAAACCGGCGCAGCGCTGCCGGCGCTCGCGGAGTCCTGGACCGCGACGCCTGACGCCGTGACCTGGACCTTCAAGATCCGCAAGGACGTGAAGTTCCACAACGGCAAGAAAATGACCGTCGCCGACGTGGTGGCCACGCTCAAACGCCACTGCGATGAAAAGTCCAAGTCCGGGGCGCTGGGCCTTTTGCGCGCGCTCAAGAGCATCGAAGACAGGGGCGGCGACCTGGTCATCGGCTTGACCGAGGGGAATGCCGATCTGCCGCTGATCCTGACCGACTACCACTTGATCGTCCAACCCAATGGCGGCCTGGACAACCCGGGCGCCGCCATCGGCACGGGCCCCTACATGCTGACGAATTACCAGGCCGGTGTGCGCGTCACGTTCAAGAAGAACAAGGACGACTGGCGCTCCGACCGCGGCTTCGTCGATAGCGTCGAGCTGATCGTGATGAACGACACCACGGCCCGCATTGCCGCGCTGTCGTCCGCGCAGGTGCATTTCATCAACTCGATCGAGCCGAAAACCGTCAACCTGCTCAAGCGCATGCCCACGGTCAAGATTCTGCGTTCGTCGGGCAAGGGCTTTTACTGCTTTCTTGCGCATTGCGACACCAAGCCGTTCAACAACAACGATCTGCGGCTGGCGTTGAAATACGCGATCGACCGGCAGGCGATCCTCGAGCGCATCCTCGGCGGCTACGGCACATTGGGCAATGACTACCCGATCAACAGCAATTACGCCTTGGCGCCGCAAGGCATGGAACAACGGGTCTACGATCCGGACAAGGCCGCTTTTCACTACAAGAAGTCCAGGCACGACCAGCCCCTCTTGCTGCGCACCTCGGAGGCGGCGTTCGCCGGCGCGGTCGATGCATCCGTGCTCTATCAGGAGAGCGCGAAGAAGGCCGGCATACAGATTCAGATCAAGCGCGAGCCGGACGACGGGTACTGGACCAACGTCTGGAATGTGCAGCCCTTTTCGGCGTCCTATTGGGGGGGCCGTCCGACGCAGGATGCGCGCTACGCGACGTCCTACATTTCCAGCGCCGAATGGAACGACACGCGTTTCAAGCGGCCCGACTTTGACCAGATGCTGTTGAATGCGCGGTCGGAACTTGACGACACCAGGCGCCGGGCGATCTACCAGGACATGGCCACGATGGTGCGCGACGAGGGCGGGCTGATCCTGCCGGTGTTCAACGACTACCTCAACGGGTCGGTAAAAAATCTCAAGGGCTTCGTCAGCGACATCGGCAACGACATGTCGAACGGCTATGTCGCCTCGCGCGTCTGGTTCGACGCCTGACCCATGGCGGCCATCACGCGGGCTGGCAGTCCGCTGCTCTGGATCATCTTGCGCCGGCTCGGCCTGTCCGCCGCCTTGTTGCTCGCCGTTTCGCTGATGATTTTCTGCGGCATCGAAGCGCTGCCGGGTGATTTTGCGACCACCTACCTCGGCCAGTCCGCAACGCCCGAGGCGGTGGAGAACATCCGCAGAGAACTCGGCCTCGACCGGTCCTTGAGCGCGCGCTATCTCTCCTGGCTCGGCGGCGCCGCGCAGGGTGACTTCGGGACCTCGTGGGCGAATCGCAATTCGGTCAGCGCGCAGATTGGCAAC
>NZ_AFAL01000376.1 GCF_000193225.1 Verminephrobacter aporrectodeae subsp. tuberculatae At4
GCAGCGCCGAGCCGATCATGCTGCCGAGCACCGCAGGCGGCTGGCCCACGGACGCCATGGTGTTCACCACCCCGAGCACGGCGGCAACGATCCCGAACGCGGGCAAGGCCCCGGCCAGACGGGCCAGCGCGGCCACGGGGGCGTGCGCCTCCTGGTGGTGGGTTTCGATCTCGTTGTCCATGAGCGCCTCGATTTCGTGCGCGTTCAGGTTGCCCGAGACCATCATGCGCAGATAGTCGGTGGTGAACTCGACGACGTGGCGGTCGCTGCCCACTGTCGGGTACTTCCTGAAGATCTCCGATTCGTGCGGCGCCTCGACGTCCTTTTCGATCGCCATCAGCCCTTCCTTGCGCGCCTTCTGCAAGATCTCGTAGAGCATGCTCATCAACTCCATGTAGCGTTCCTTGGTGTACTTGGAGCCCTTGAGCGCCAACGGGATGGCGCGCAGCGTGGCCCGGAGCACCTTGGGCTGGTTGTTCACCACGAAGGCGCCGAGCGCGCCACCCAGGATGGTCACGATCTCGAAAGGCAGGGCCCGGAGGATCACGCCCATGTTTCCCCCATGCACGACGTACATGCCGAAAATGCAGCCTAGGCAGACGATGTAACCAATGATGACGAGCATGCTTTGAACTTGTTGGGCGACAGCCCGGGCACGGTGCAACAGGCAAGGCTGCAGTCAACGCAATTCCGCCGAAGGTTACTGCAAATGTAGAGGATTACCGGGCTCAAAAGACCGTATGAAAGCCGCCAATACAGGGCTTCTCCGGTAAAAATGGAAAGCAATGACTGAAGCCCCGGGCGCACGCGTCCGTTCGCGCGCGGGCGCCTTCAGCGCGCGGAGTTCATCGCCGCTTCCAACTGCAGGACGGCAGCAGCGTTGCCCGCCGTCGTCGCCAGGGTATCGATGGTCCCGGTGCGCAAGGCCCCCAGGATCGCCGTCACCTTGCTGGTTTCGGCGGCCACCGCGATGACGTTCGGGATGCGCTGCAGGTCATCGCGCGTCAGGCCGATGACCCGTCCCTGCATCGGCGTCGGCGCCGGCCGGCCATGGATGTCGATGAAGTCGTAGCCCATCATGTCGCCGACCGTTCCTGCGCGCCTGGCCTCGGAAATCTCCTGCGCGCTGAACCAGCCCATGCGCACCATGTTGCTGTCCACGCTGACGTCGCCAACGCCGATGAGCGCGACGTCGGCACGCCGGGCCTTGTCCAGCGTGTGGCGCACGGTGTCGTTTTCGAGCAGCGCCCGGCGCACCTGCGGGTCGCCGACCAGCGCCGGCGCGTACAGGGATTCGGACTTGCCGCCGAAGCGCGCGGCCAGCCGGCGTGCAATGTGGTCCGCGTTCATGGCCTCGCCGCCCCGGTACGAGCCACCGATGGCACTCACGAAGTTGCACTCCCTGCGGGTGGTCGACATGGCGTGCTCGGACACGCAAGACAGGTTGCGCCCCATCCCGACGGCGACCACGCTGCCGTCGAGCAGGATGCGGTCGAGCTCGCTCGCGACCAAACCCGCGAGCAGTTCGCGCTGCTTGTCGGAATCCTTGTGGTCCACCGCGATCAGCGCGCGCTGGATGCGAAAACGCTCGGTCAGCTGGCGCTCGAGGTCGGCGGCAAAGATCGCGTGCGGACGCACCCGGATCTCGACGATGCCCTCCTCGCGCGCACGGCGCAGCAAGCGGCCCACGGTCGCCCGGGAGATGCCGAATTGCCTGGACAGATCATCCTGCGTGCAGCCGTCGACGTGGTACAGGGTCGCCAGCTGTGCCAGTTCGCTTTCGGTCATGGGGCATGGAGCCTCATTGGATCGTGTAGCCCCCGTCGATGACCAGGTTCTCGCCCGTGATCATGCCCGCGTGCCCGCTCACCAGGTACAGGATGGCTGCGGCGATCTCGGCCGGCTGCGCGAAGCGGCCGGTCGGGATTTTCTTCTTCATGGCCTCGCCGACCTCGCCGGCCCAGGCCCTTTTGCCCAGCTCGGTTTCGACCACGGTCGGCGAGACCGCGTTCACCGTGATTCCCAGCGGCGCCCATTCGAGCGCCAGCACCTGGGTCAGGGACACCAGGGCGGCCTTGCTCGCGCAGTAGGCCGCGTGCCGCTCGAGCGCAATCACGCTGGCCTGCGACGCCAGGTTGACGATGCGCCCCCCACCCTGCCCCGCCATCACCGGGGCGACGGCCTGGGCCAGAAAAAATGGCGCCTTCAGGTTGATGGCCATGGTCTTGTCCCAATCGGCCTCCTGCACCGCGTCGGCCCGGTCGAGCAGCCCCACGCCGGCATTGTTGACCAGGATGTCGATGCGCGCGAAACGCTCCAGCGCACGGCCCACGGCGGACTTGAGCTGCGTGGTGTCGGCCACGTTGCAGACCACGGCGAGATGCTGTCCCGGCAGCTGCTGCGCCAACGCCAGCACGCTTTCGCTGAGGTCGAGCAGCACCAGCCGGGCGCCCCGGTCGGCAAAGAGTTCAGCCACCGCAAGGCCGATTCCCGAGGCGCCGCCGGTGATCAGCGCCACCTGGCCCGAGAGATCGAAAGCCCGTTCGAAAGAAGAAGACATGGAGATCAAGCCCTGTGCTGCGTTGTTTGCTGCGTCATTTGCTGCGTTTGACCAAGAGCGCGTCCGCATTCTGCAGCGTGATCCGCGTCCAGGGCACGTTGTACTGCCGGGCCGTACCGTCGCCCCAGTGCAGCCCCTCTCTGGCGTAGTCTTCCCACACGGTCGCACGCGGCTTGTAGCCGGGCCCGACGAGATGGCGCAAGAGCACGTCCAGCCCCCCCTGCGCCTGGCCTTGCGCGTCCTGCAGAATGCTCACCATAGTGCCTTCCTTCACGGCCTTGATCGCGTCCGAAATGCCGTCGATTCCAGCCACGGGAACGACTTCGGCGACAGCCCCCGGGCCTTCAATGCATCGATCGCACCGAGCGCCATTTCGTCGTTCTGGCCAATGATCCCGTGGATCTTCCCGGCGTGCACCGTGAGCCAGTTTTCCATCAGCGCCAGGGCTTCGGCACGCGACCAGTTCGCCGTCTTCATCTCCAGCACGTTCACGTCCCTGTAGCGCGCAACCACCGTCTGGTTGCCCTTGCGCCGCTCAATCTGCGCGGACTGCCCGATCGGCCCCTCGATGATGAGCACATTGCCCTTGCCGCCCATGGCCTTGATCACGGTCTCGGCTTCCAGTGCGCCGGCCACCGTGTCGTCGGAGCCGACATAGGAAACGAGTTTCTCGCTGTTCACGCGGGCGTTCGAGCCGACCACGGGAATCTTCGCCGCAACGGCCTTGTCCACCGCCTGCGCGCCGGCCTGGCTGTCGATCGGCACGAATAAAATCCCGTCGAATTTCTGCGTGATCATCGTGTCGAACTGGTTGTTCTGCGTCTGCGCATCGTATTTGCCGTCGAATACGGTGATCTTGACGCTGCCGTCCTTGACTGCGGGGTGCTCCTTCAACGCATTCGCCCAGAGTTGCATGAACTCGCCCTTGAGGCCGTAGACGGCGGCTCCTATCCTGTAGACCTTTTGCTGGGCCGCGGCCGGGGCCGCAAGGGCAAGCACGGCCGCGGACACGGCGATGAGCTTGAGAAATCGCATGGCCAGATCTCCTTGGGAATGGAATGGACGACGGGGGACGGTGTCGCAGGTCAGCCCTGCTGCACGAGACATCGAGTCGCCCCGCCGCCACGATGATGGCACCTTTGATGACCTGCTGGCAATTTGCTGCTGTTACTACTTGAGCGGCTGTTGCTCTATTACTTGCTGCGCTTGGCCAGGAGCGCGTCCGCATTCTGCAGCGTGATCGGCGTCCAGGGCACGTTGTACTGCCGGGCCGTGCCGTCGCCCCAGCTCAGACCCTCGCTGGCGTAGTCGTTCCACAGGGCAGCGCGTGGCTCGTAGCCGGGCCCGACGATGTGGCGCAAGAGCACGTCCAGCCCTCCCTGCGCCTGGCCCTGCGCGTCTTGCAGGATGCTCATCATGTGGCCTTCCTTCACGGCCCTGATCGCATCCGTCACGCCGTCGATTCCGGCCACGGGAATCGACTTCGGCGACAGCCCCTTGGCCTTGAGCGCCTCGATCGCGCCGAGCGCCATTTCGTCGTTCTGGCCGATGACTCCGTGGATCTTCCCGGCGTGCGCCGTGAGCCAGTTTTCCATCAGCGACAGGGCTTCGGCGCGCGACCAGTTCGCCGTCCTCATCTCCAGCACCTTCACGTCCTTGTATTTGGCAAGCGCCGCCTGGTTGCCCTTGCGCCGCTCGATCTGCGCGGACTGCCCGATCGGCCCCTCGATGATGACCACGTTGCCCTTGCCGCCCATGGCTTTGATCACGGCCTCGGCCTCCAATGCGCCGGCCACCGTGTCGTCGGAGCCGACATAGGAGACGAGCTTGTCGCTGAGCACGCGGGCGTTCGAGCCGACTACGGGAATCTTTGCTTCTGCGGCCTTTTCCACCGCCTGCGCACCGGCCTGGATGTCGATCGGCACGAACAAAATCCCGTCAAATTTCTGCGTGACCATCGTCTCGAACTGGTTGTTCTGCGTCAGCGCATCGTACTTTCCGTCAAAGATGGTGAGCTTGACGCTGCCGTCCTTGACTGCGGGGTGCTCCTTCAAGGCATTCACCCAGAGCTGCATGAACTCGCCCTTGAGGCCGTAGACGGCGGCTCCTATCTTGTAGGGCTTTTTCTGCGCTGCGGCCGGGGCCGCGGCGAGGGCAAGCACGGCCACAGAAACGGCAATGAGTTTGAGGAATCGCATGGGCAGGTCTCCTTGGGAGTGGAATCAACGAAGGGGGAATCGCAGTCCAGGCCGGCTTCTTGCGCGAGGCATCGGGCAGTAATGCAGCCACAAACTGGAGAACAAACCAGAACGACACCAGAGAGGTTTTGCTCAGGCGCCCGGTGCGCGCGGCAGCGCCGCCTGCGCGCACTCGTAGGCGCTGATCGCAGCGACCTTCAGCGCCGACCTGCCGCCGTCAAAGGCCGATTCGAGGAAACGATCGACGATGGATTTCGCGAGTTCCGCGCCGATCACGCGCGCGCCCAGCGTGACGATCTGCGCGTCGTTGCTGCGGCGCGCGCGCTCGGCCGAATAGGTGTCGTGGGCCTGCGCCGCCCGGATTCCCCGGACCTTGTTGGCCGAAATCGCCATGCCGATGCCGGTGCCGCACAGCAGCACACCGCGCTCGTGGCGGCCCTGAACGATCGCCTGCGCCACGGCGATTGCAATGTCCGGATAGAGCACCGGCGCATTGTCATGGGTCCCGAAGTCGATGACTTCATGCCCTTGCGCGAGCAGGTGCTGCCGGACGATGCGCTTCAGATCGCAGGCCGCTTCGTCGCAACCAATGGCTATGTTCATGGTGTTTCTTCAATAGTACAAACGATCATGCAAAGATCATTTGGTCAGGCAGTATTCTCAGGACCCACGCGCTTGTCAAGCGCGTGGGTCCCGGGAAAATAAGGAAAAGCCGCACAATCTCCTGATTTCCACAGGAATTTTCGCAGGAATCAGTATTTACCACGGGGTTTCTCCCAAGCATCCTCGATTGACACCCTGTTTCCGTCAGATCAAAATGATCACATACAGAACATATGGTTATCAATCGGCCGCTTCCTACGGCCTTTCGATGGAGACATTCGCATGACGACGGGCAATCGCGTAATCAACGACCCCGATTTGGTGGTCGAAGACATGCTTCGGGGCTTTCTCGCGGCGCACGCCGAGACCCTGTGCGCGAATGCGGACAACGCCCGGGTGGTGCAGCGCATCGGCGCCCGGCAGCCGGGCCGGGTGGGCATCGTCACGGGGGGTGGGTCGGGCCATGAGCCCGCCTTCCTGGGCTACGTCGGCGAAGGGCTGTGCGACGCGGTCGCCGTCGGCGAAATCTTCTCCTCGCCCACGGCCAGGAGCTTTTATGACGCGATGCGCGCGGCCGACGGCGGCGCCGGCGTGGCCTGCCTCTATGGCAACTACGCGGGCGACAACATGAACGTGAAAATGGCCGTGCAGATGGCCGCCCGCGATGGCATCCGCGTGCAAACCGTGGTCGCCAACGACGACGTGCCGTCGGCGCCGAAAGGCGACGAAGCGAAACGCCGCGGCGTCGCCGGCGAGATCCTGATGTGGAAGGTCGCCGGCGCCAAGGCCGCGCAGGGCGCCAGCCTCGACGCGGTGGTCGGCGCCGCGCAAAAGGCCATCGACAACACCCGCAGCATCGGAATCGGCCTGTCGGCCTGCGTGATCCCGGCGGTCGGCAAGGCCAACTTCCAGATCGAGCCCGGCAACATGGAACTGGGGATCGGCCACCACGGGGAACCCGGCATCGGCGTGCAGCGCACCCCGAGCGCCGCCGGGATGGCCGAAATCATGCTGGACGCCGTCCTGCCCGACCTGCCCATCGTCCGGGGGGAGCGCGTGGCGCTCCTGGTCTCCGGCCTGGGCGCGACGCCGCTGATGGAGCTATACATCCTCTACGCCGAGCTGTCCCGGCGCCTGGACGAGCGCGGCATCGCGGTGGCTTTCCAACGAGTCGGCAATCTGTTCACGTCGCTGGAGATGATGGGCGTGACGCTGACGCTGATGCGGCTCGACGACGAACTCGAGGCCTGCCTGAGAGCGCCCTGCTGCTCGGTGGGCATGACCGTGCCCGGCGCGCACGGCGCCCCCGCGCAGGCGCATTGGTCGGACACGGTCCGGGGCAGGGTCGCAGCGCCTGCCGTGCAGCCGCCGCTGCCGGAAACCCGCCGCGCGGTGCCGGCGCCGCCGCGCACATGCCAGGGCCCCTGCGTCGCGCTCGACGGCGCGGGGGGCATGGTGCGCGAGCTGATCGCCGCCATCGTCGAAAACCGCGGCTTCCTGAGCGAAATCGATGGCCTGATCGGCGACGGCGACCACGGAATCAACATGGCCAAGGGCTTTACCGGCTGCGGCGCACGGCTGGATGCGATTGGCCCGGAACGCGCCGCTTCCTTGCCGGCAGCGCTCGAGCAGCTGTCGCAGGCGCTGATGGACGACATCGGCGGGTCCATGGGGCCGCTGTACGGCAGCTTCTTCCTCGGCTTCGTGAACACGCTGGAGGGCCATGCACGGCTCGACGCGGCCTTGTTCGGCGAGGCGCTGGCCAGCGCCATCGCCACCGTCCAGACCCTGGGCAATGCCCAGGTCGGCGACAAATCCCTCATCGACACCCTGGTGCCGGCGCGCGACGCCTACGCCAGGGCCCTGGAATCCGGGGCCGGCTTCGCCGGTGCATTGCAGGCCATGGCCCGTGCCGCCGAGGCCGGCAAGGATTCCACGAAGAATCTCCAGGCCCGCATCGGCCGCTCCGCCCGCCTGGGCCCACGCTCGATCGGCGTTCTCGACGCGGGCGCCACCTCGTGCTGGATCATCCTGCGCACGATGGCGCAGTACCTCCAGCGCCAACTCGGCGCGTAGCGGCCGGCCCGCCGGCTCAAGACCCCGCGGGCCCTGTCTGCGGCGGACCCAAGTCCGTGACCACGTCCGTCTTCAGCCCCTTGGGCAGCGGGAACTTGAGGCTCTCCTGGATTCCCGCCATGCTGCGCACCGACACGGCGCCCAGCGCCTTGATGCGCCCGATCACCTCCTGAACCAGGATTTCCGGGGCCGAGGCCCCGGCGGTCAGGCCCACGCGGGCGACGCCGTCGAACCATTGCGGATCGAGATCGTCGACGCTATCGACCATGTGCGCCACGGCGCCGAGCTTGGCGGCGAGCTCGCGCAGGCGGTTGCTGTTGGAACTGGTGGGGCTGCCGACCACGATGACCAGGTCCACCTGCGGGCTCAGCAGCTTCACGGCGTCCTGCCGGTTCTGCGTGGCGTAGCAGATGTCCTGCAGCTTGGGCTCGCGCACGCCGGGAAAGCGCGCGCGCACGGCCGCCGCGATTTCGATGGCATCGTCCACGCTCAACGTGGTCTGCGTGACCACGGCCAGCTTGTCCGTCTGCGCCGGCTGCACCCGGGCCACGTCCTGCACGTCCTCGACCAAGTGGATTCCGCAATCCAGCTGGCCCATGGTGCCCTCCACCTCCGGATGGCCCTTGTGGCCGATCATGATGAACTCGTAGCCCTGCTTGGCGAGCTTGGCCACCTCGACGTGCACCTTGGTCACCAGCGGGCAGGTGGCGTCGAAGATGTGCAGGCCGCGGCCCTCGGCCTCGCGCCGCACGGCCTGGCTCACGCCGTGCGCGCTGAAGATCAGGGTGGCGCCGGACGGCACGTCGCACAGCGCCTCGATGAAGACCGCGCCCTTGGCCCTGAGATCGTTCACCACGTAAGTGTTGTGCACGATCTCATGGCGCACGTAGACGGGCGCACCGAACTTCTGGATGGCGCGCTCGACGATTTCGATCGCACGGTCCACCCCCGCGCAGAAACCGCGCGGCTCGGCCAGCAAGATGGTCTGCGGCGTCGGCATCAGAGGACTCCGATCAGTTGCACTTCAAACGTCACCGGCCGGCCCGCGAGCGGGTGGTTGAAGTCGAACAGCACCGCGCCATCGTCGCGCAGTTGCAGCACCACTCCCGCGTAGCTGCCCTGCCCGTCGGGCGTGGGAAAGTGCAGCACGTCGCCCACGCTGTAGCACGCGCCAGGCTCGCCCATGGCGTCGAGCAGCTTGCGCGCCACCCACTGCTGCATGCCGGCATTGCGCTCGCCAAAGGCTTCGCCGGCGGCCAGCTCGAAATGGGCGTGCGCGCCCTCGGTCAGGCCCAGCAGGCAGCGCTCCATGGCAGGAGCCAGCTGCCCCGTGCCGAGCGACAGGGTGGCGGGCTTGCCGGCAAAGGTATTGATCACATCCCCTGCCGGGCCGGCCAGGCGGTAATGCAACGTGAGGAAGGCGCCCGGCCCGACGGCGACAGGGGCGATGTGGATGGAGGAAGTCATGCAAGTCCCGATAAACTGGTCTGCATTGTAGAAAACCGGGAAAGACCCGCGTCCATCGACTGCCCAGAGCCACCCATAATGAATCTCGACGCCGAACCGCCGACAGACAGCCCGGAGATACCGCCATGAACGCCCCCGCCACCACGACCCACCTGCTGCCCGAGATCCGCTTGCGCGCCGTGCCCCAGGCATTCATCGGCGCGTTGCAGGCGCGCTTTGGCGCGCAGTGCTCCCTGGCGCAGGCGGTGCGTGAACAGCATGGCCGCGACGAAGGCTCGTTCCAGGCGCCACCGCCCTCGGCCGTGGTGTTTGCCGAAAGCACGCAGGACGTGGCCGACGCCGTGCAGTTGGCCAGCCAGTACGCGGTGCCCGTGATCCCATACGGCGCGGGCTCGTCGCTCGAAGGCCATTTGCTGGCTGTGCAGGGCGGCATCAGCATCGACCTGAACCGCATGAACCGGGTGCTGAGCGTGAACGCCGAAGACCTCAGCGTGACCGTGCAGCCCGGCATCACGCGCAAGCAACTCAACGACGTCATCAAGGACACGGGCCTGTTCTTTCCCATCGACCCCGGCGCCGACGCCAGCATCGGCGGCATGAGCGCCACGCGCGCCAGCGGCACCAACGCCGTGCGCTACGGCACCATGCGCGAGAACGTGCTGGCGCTCGAAGTGGTCACCGCCAGCGGCGAAGTCATCCGCACGGGAACGCGCGCCAAAAAGAGCAGCGCGGGCTACGACCTCACGCGCCTGATGGTGGGCAGCGAGGGCACGCTGGGAATCATGACCGAGATCACCGTGCGCCTGCACCCATTGCCCGAGGCGGTGAGCGCAGCCATCTGCTCGTTCCCGAGCATCGAGGCCGCCGTGCGCACCACCATCGAGACCATACAGTTCGGTGTGCCGATCGCGCGCGTAGAACTCATCGACCGCCACGGCGTGCGCCTGGTGAATGCGCACAGCAAGCTCGATCTGCGCGAAGAACCCATGCTGCTCATGGAGTTCCACGGCTCACCTTCGGGCGTGCAAGAGCAGGCTGCGACAGTGCAGGACATCGCCAGCGAAAACGGCGGACAGTCCTTTGAATGGGCCAGCACGCCCGAAGAACGCAGCCGCCTGTGGGCCGCGCGGCACAGCGCCTATTTCGCCGCCGTACAAAGCCGCCCGGGCTGCCGCATCATCAGCACCGACACCTGCGTGCCCATCAGCCGCCTGGCCGACTGCCTGCTCGACTCGGTGCAGGAGGCCGAAGCCAGCGGTATTCCCTACTTCCTCGTGGGCCATGTGGGCGACGGCAACTTCCACTTCGGCTACCTGCTCGACCCGAATATCCCCGAGGAGCGCATCACCGCCGAAGCGTTGAACCACAAACTCGTGGCCCGCGCGCTGCGCCTGGGCGGCACCTGCAGCGGCGAGCATGGCGTGGGCCTGCACAAGATCGGCTTTCTGCCCGACGAAACCGGCGCGGGCGCGGTGAACATGATGCGCGCCATCAAGCGGGTGCTGGACCCGAGGAACATCCTCAATCCGGGGAAGATTTTCGTGCTCTGAGCGCTGTCGGTTGCCACAGCGGGCCTACACAGCGGCAGCCGCGCGCTGCTCGAGGACCGCGAAGGCCGGGAGCTTTCTGCCCTCGAGCACTTCCAGGAATGCTCCGCCGCCGGTGGAGATGTAGCCCAGCTGTTTTTCGATTCCGTATCGGGCGATCGCCGCCAATGTGTCGCCGCCGCCGGCGATGCTGAACGCCTGCGACTCGGCCACCGCCTGGGCGATGGTGCGGGTGCCGTTCTCGAACGCGGGAAACTCGAACACCCCCACGGGGCCGTTCCAGACGATGGTGCCTGCGGACTTGAGCTGTGCGGCCAGACGGGCCGCGGTTGCGGGGCCGATGTCGAGGATCAGGTCGTCGTCGGCGACCTCCCGGGCGGCCTTGACGCTGGCGGCTGCGTCGGCGCCAAAGGACTTGGCAGTGACCACGTCGGTCGGGATCGGCACCTCGGCGCCGCGGGCCTGCATGGCGGCGATCACGGCACGGGCTTCGTCGAGCAGGTCGGCTTCGACCAGGCTCTTGCCGACGGGCAGCCCCGCGGCAAGCATGAAGGTGTTGGCGATGCCGCCGCCCACGATGAGCTGGTCGACCTTGTGCGCCAGGCTTTTGAGGATGGTGAGCTTGGTCGATACCTTGGAGCCGGCGACGATGGCGACCAGCGGACGCTGCGGCTGGGCCAGCGCCCGGGTGAGGGCGTCGATTTCGGCGCAGAGCAGCGGGCCGGCGCAGGCAACGGGGGCAAACTGCGCGATGCCGCAGGTCGTTCCTTCGGCGCGGTGCGCGGTGCCAAAGGCGTCGTTCACGAAGATGTCGCACAGCGCGGCGAGCTTGCGCGCCAGGTCTTCCTGGTTCTTCTTTTCCCCCGGGTTCAGGCGGCAGTTTTCCAGCAGCACGATCTGTCCGGGGGCCAGCGTGACGCCATCGACCCAGTCGGAGACCAGGGGCAGGTCGCGGCCGAGCAGTTCGGCCAGCCGGACCGCAACCGGCGCCAGCGAATCCTCGGGCCGGAACCTGCCTTCGGTCGGGCGGCCCAGATGGCTCGTGACCATCACGGCGGCTCCCGCGTCGAGCGCCATGCGGATGCAGGGGATCGATGCGCGAATGCGCGTGTCTTCGGTGATGCGGCCGGCGGCGTCCTGCGGGACGTTCAGGTCGGCACGGATAAACACGCGCCGGCCCTGGACCTTGCCCTGGGCGCAAAGATCGGAAAAGCGGAGGATGTGCATGGGACGGGGGCTTTCTGGCGGGCCGGTGGAGTAACGAAGGGCCGGTTCAGGCGACTGCGAAGAGAGCCCTCCGGCCAGAACTGTCAGGCTGGTGGCGTTTGCTCGAAGGGCAGCGCCATGGCCGACAGGTCGCGGCGGGTTTCCACCAGCACCAGAGGGCCTTCTTCGGGCAGTTCGGTCGAAGGGCGCTCGCGCGGCACATGGATGGACTGCGGCTCGACGGCAATCGCGGCCTGCACGGAGGCGATTTTTTCCGCGTCGGAGTTCACCCATTGCAGACCCGACGCAGCAGCGACCTGTTGCAGTTCATCGATGGGCAGGGCGAAGGCCTGAACGCGCGGCAGGCTGTGCGCGGCAGCGGGTGGCGCTGCAATGGGTGCGGCGGGGGGAGCAACGGGTGCCGCCGGTGCCATGGCCACCGGTGCGGGAGGCACAAGGACCGGGGCCACGATGGCTGCGGGGGGCGCGACCTCGGGGGCATCGGGGGCATCGGGGACCACGGAGGTCACCGGGGCCGGGGCGGCAACAGCGGGCAGCGTCGCCGGTGTGGCGGCTGCATCCACGGCGTCGGCGCTGAAGTAGCTGCGGCGCGCGGAAGTGTCCTGCGCGGGCGCGGCCTGGTCGGCGGCGGCAGCGGGATCGGGATCGGGTTCCAGCACCGCTGGCGCTGCGTTTCTGGGGTTGTTCTCACGCGGGCCGCGTTCCCGGCCGTAGCGGTCGCGCGAACGGCGCTCGCGGCGCTGCGGTTCTTCGCTGGCGGGGCCGGTGCCGTTGGGCTGAACGTCGCTGGCACCCGGGCTCAGATCGAGCGGCAGTGCCTTGTCGACCAGTTCGCCGGATGCGGCGGCGCTTTCCTGCGCGTCCATGGCATGGGGAATGCGCTCGCCGCGCTCGCCCCGGTTGCCGCGCTCACCACGGCCCTCGCCACGCTCGCGGCGTGGGCCGCGTTCGCCACGGGGCTGCGGTGCACTGTCTGCGCTGCCATGGCTGCCGTTCGGGCCTTCCGATCGCGCCTGTGCCGCCGTGTTGTCCGCGCCCGCTGCGCCGGCCGAGTTGCGTGCTTCGGCGTCGCGCCGGCCGCGGCCGGCGTCGCGGCCATTGCGGCCCTCGCGGACTTCGCCTTCGGGGCGGCGCTCGGCGTCACGCGGGGAACGGCCTTCGATCGGGCGCTCAGCACGGCGGCCACGGCCCTCGCCAGCGCCCTCGCGCAGGCCTTCCCGACCGCCGTCGCGGCCATCGCGGCCGGCACGGCGACCACGGCTTTCACCCGGGCGGCCATCGCGGCGGGGCTCGCCGCGGCTGCTCGTTTCAGGGGACGCCGTGGGCGCGGGCGCGGCGGTTGCGGGCGCGGCCGGTGCGCTGCTGCCAAAGCCGAACAGGCCTTTGAGCCAGGAAAAGAAGTCCTGCTCCTGCGGCATCGCCGTTGCAGGGGCCGGGGCCACCGGGGCGGGGGGCTCGACGCCGCGCTGTGGGCGGGCCACGGCTTCGGGGCGGGGCTCGGACACGGGGGCGGGTGCGTCCGGCAGCACGCCCTTGATCACGGGGGTTTGCCTGTTGGTGGGCTCCTGCGAGCGGCGTGTCACGACGCCGGGGTCTTCGGTTTCTTCGACGAGCGTGTAGCTGGCTTCGATATGGTCCAGGCGCGGGTCGTCGTGCTTCAGGCGTTCGAGCTTGTAGTTGGGCGTCTCCAGCGTCTTGTTCGGAACCATGAGCACGTTCACCCGCTGCTTGAGTTCGATCTTGGCGATCTCGGTGCGCTTTTCGTTGAGCAGGAAGGAGGCCACTTCGACGGGCACCTGGCAGTGCACGGCGGCGGTGTTGTCCTTCATCGATTCCTCCTGAATGATGCGCAGGATTTGCAGCGCCGACGATTCGGTGTCGCGAATATGGCCGGAGCCGCCGCAGCGCGGGCAGGGGATGGACGAGCCTTCGCTGAGCGCGGGCTTGAGGCGCTGGCGGCTCAGTTCCATGAGGCCGAATTTGCTGATGGTGCCCAGTTGCACGCGGGCGCGGTCCTGGCGCAGCGCGTCGCGCAGGCGGTTTTCCACTTCGCGGCGGTTCTTCGACTCCTCCATGTCGATGAAGTCGATGACGATCAGGCCGCCGAGGTCGCGCAGGCGCATCTGGCGCGCGACTTCATCGGCGGCCTCGAGGTTGGTGCGCGTGGCGGTTTCCTCGATGTCGCCGCCCTTGATGGCGCGCGCCGAGTTCACGTCCACGCTGACCAGCGCTTCGGTGTGGTCGATGACGATGGCGCCGCCCGAGGGCAGTTGCACGGTGCGCGCGTAGGCCGATTCGATCTGGTGTTCGATCTGGAAACGGCTGAACAGCGCGGCAGCGTCGCGGTAGCGCTTCACGCGGGTGGCGTGCTCGGGCATGACGTGCGCCATGAACTGCTGCGCCTGCTCGTAGATGTCGTCGGTGTCGATGAGGATGTCACCGATGTCCTGGTTGAAGTAGTCGCGGATCGCCCGGATCACGAGGCTCGATTCCTGGTAGATCAGGAAGGCGCCCTTGCCGCCCTTGGCTGCGCCGTCGATGGCGTTCCACAGTTTGAGCAGGTAGTTCAAGTCCCATTGCAGTTCGGGCGCGGTGCGGCCGATTCCGGCAGTGCGCGCGATGATGGACATGCCGCCCGGGTATTCCAACTGGTCCATCGCCTCCTTGAGCTCGGCGCGGTCCTCGCCCTCGATGCGGCGCGAGACGCCGCCGCCGCGGGGGTTGTTCGGCATCAGCACCACGTAGCGGCCAGCGAGCGAGAGCAGGGTGGTGAGCGCCGCGCCCTTGTTGCCGCGCTCTTCTTTTTCGACCTGGACCAGCAGTTCCTGGCCTTCCCGGATCACCTCATTGATGCGCGCCTGGCCCGGTGCGACGCCGGGGGCGAAGTAACTGCGCGAGATTTCCTTGAGCGGCAAAAAGCCGTGGCGGTCTTCGCCGTAATCGACGAAGCAGGCTTCCAGCGAAGGCTCGACGCGCGTGACGACGGCCTTGTAGATGTTGCCCTTGCGCTGTTCACGCCCCTCGATCTCGATTTCGTAGTCGAGGAGCTTTTGTCCGTCGACGATGGCCAGGCGCCGTTCTTCGGGCTGCGTGGCGTTGATGAGCATCCGCTTCATGATGCGATTCCTTCCGTGTTGCGCAGACAGCAGGCACAGCGGTACCCACGCTGTGCCTGCCGCCCACGGTTCCAAACCAATGAACAACCAAACCCTGAAAGGGCTATGAATGCCTGGACCGACGCATCGAAACGAAGAGGAAGGGAATTGCCGGGGATACCGAAGTCCTGCCGCGCGTCAGCACGGCAGGCAAGGGCAGGGGCGCGTGGATGGGGGCGAGTGGGGGGACGCAGTCTCGCAGCCCTTGGGGCCGTCGCCTGCGCTTGGTCGGGGGGCGTCGGGGTCGGATTCGGGCGTGCAGCCGCAGGCAAGAGCCTGCGCCACAAGGTCACAATCCATGCCATCAGCCACCACATGCTCGCTTTGATCCGCCGGCAGGCCGCTCCCGGGTAGGAGCGGCCTGCCGGCTTGGGGGATTCCATATCAGTGTTTCAATTCAGTCAGCCCGCCGGTTGGCGTGCAGGCCACCGCAGGCATCTGGCCTGCAATCTGCGTGCACGACACCCGTTGGCATCGATCTTCCTGCGCTGCTGCAAGGGTCGCGTGAACTAAACTCCAGACAAATCAACCACTTACATGGCAACGCGCAGGTGAAACGCATTATAGGGGCCAAAGCCAGGCCCGGGAGCAAACCGCCACCCGAGCACACCACGGCGGCAGGCCCTGCGGCGGTGCGGCTGCTGGAGGTCGATTCCGCCTTTGCCGGCCAGCGACTGGACAACTTCTTGCTACGCCACTTGCAAGGCGTGCCCACAACGCATGTCTACCGCATCATCCGCAGCGGCGAGGTGCGCATCAACATGCGGCGTGTGCGTGCCGACACCCGCGTGCAGGCCGGCGACGCGGTGCGCCTGCCGCCCGTGCGCGTCTCCGGCAAGAAAGCCGCCGGGAATCCGGCGCCCGCGCGGGAGTTCCCCGTGCTGCTGGAAGACGATCAACTCATCGCCATCGACAAACCCGCAGGCGTGGCGGTGCATGGCGGCAGCGGCCTGAGCTTTGGCGTGATCGAGCAATTGCGCCGGGCGCGACCGGATTCCCGGTTCCTGGAACTGGTGCACCGGCTGGACCGGGAGACCTCGGGAATTTTGCTCGTGGCCAAGAAGCGCTCCGCGCTGATTCAGTTGCAGGACCAGTTCCGCGAGCGCGCAACCGGCAAGACCTATCTGGCGCTGGTCCCGGGCACCTGGCCCGCGGACAAAAAACGCATCGACCTGCCGCTGCACAAATACCTGCAAGCCGACGGCGAGCGCCGCGTGCGTGTCACCACCGCGCAGGACCCGGACGGCATGCGCGCCATCACCCGCGTGAAGCTGCGCAGCAGCCTGCCCGCACGCCTGGCGCAGGGGCTGCCTGCGATGTCGCTGCTCGAGGTGACGATAGAGACCGGCCGCACGCACCAGATCCGGGTGCATCTGGCAAGCCAGGGATACGCCATCGTGGGGGACGACAAGTACGGGGATTTCGAGCTCAACAAGCGGCTGCAAAAGCTGGGGATGAAGCGCATGTTTCTGCACGCCTGGCGATTACAGTTCATGCACCCGGCGTCGGGCGAGCGACTGAGCTTGCAGGCCGAACTGCCGCCCGATCTGGCCGATTTCGCATCCCCGCCCGAGAAGGCGTGAACGGACCCCCATGCCCGCCCCAAGCCCCCGCCCGCGCCGTTTCGACCTCATCGCCTTTGACTGGGACGGCACCCTGTTCGATTCCACGGCGATCATTGCGCGCTGCATCCAGGCGGCGGTGCGCGACCTGGGCGGCAACGTTCCCAGCGACCGGGATGCGGCCTACGTAATCGGCATGGGGTTCGCGCAGGCCATGGCGCACGCGGCCCCCGACATGCCGGCCGACCGCTACGACGAACTGGGCCAGCGCTACCGCTTTCACTACCTCCGGCAGCACGATGAGCTCAGCCTTTTCGCGGGGGTCCAGCCCCTGCTGATGGAACTGCGCGCGCGCGGCCACCTGCTCGCCGTGGCCACCGGAAAGAGCCGGCGCGGACTGGACGAGGTTCTGCGCACGGTGGACCTGCGCGGCGTGTTCGATGGTTCGCGCACGGCAGACCAGACGGCGGGCAAGCCACAGCCCCTGATGCTGCAAGAGTTGATGGCCGAATTCAACGTCGCACCCGCGCGCCTGCTCATGATCGGAGACACCACGCACGACCTGCAGATGGCGCTCAATGCCGGCTGTGCGAGCGTGGGCGTGAGCTACGGGGCGCATGCGTGCGACGCCTTCCATGCGCTGAACCCGCTGTTCGTCGCCCATTCGGTGCGCGAACTGCACGACTGGCTGCTGCAGGAGGCTTGAGGGAACCCTCCCGGGAGCGGCCTGCTGCATACAGCGCAACAAGTCCGCGCGTGCATCGCCCGGTTCTCAACTGCGCCGCCGCGCAGTGACCTCCAGTTCCACCAGGGCCTGCGGCACCGCCAACTGGCAACACACCGTGGTATTGCAGGGCCGGTTGTCGCCGAAGCGGCGACGCAGCACCTCGCTCACGGCCGGCACGTCGCCGCGCTCGGGAACGTAGACGCACACGCGGACCACGTCCGCGAGGCCCGCCTGCGCCTGCGCGAGCGCGGCCTCGATGGTGTCGAGCGCGCGCTCGCACTGCGCGGCCGCGCCGGCGGCAAAGATGCCGCTGGCATAGTCTTGGCCCACGGTACCGGATACGAAGATCCAGTCACCGTCGATCACAGCACGCGAATAGCCGGCAAGCGCCTCCCAGCGCGAGCCTGTTTGGATGAATCGACGCTCCATGCAGCCCCCACCTATTGCGGCTTGAAACCGGAATCGCGGATCACCTGGCCCCAGTGACGGCTGGCGTCTGCGACCCATTGCCGGACCTCGCGCGCCGGGGCCGGCGTGACCTCGTTACCCAGCCGGGCGAGTTTGTCCTGCAGTACGCTCTGCACCACACTGTCGAACTGCTCGACGAATTCCGGTGGCAGGCCCCTGGGCCCGAAGAAGGCAAATCAGGGAGTGACTATTCAGCCGCTACCGACAAACTCCATAGGAGCGCCATTGAACGCATCCCGTAACGCATCAAGCATGCCAACCCCATGCTTGCGAGCAGTGTCCAGACATCCTTCTGCTCGTGACTCAGCGTTGAAGTGTCGGAGGGTGTCAGCATGGAGCGAGTATCACCGATTCGTGTTCGAGAGGCTGAACAGTCACGTTTCCACACAAAACGACGAGGAGCC
>NZ_AFAL01000375.1 GCF_000193225.1 Verminephrobacter aporrectodeae subsp. tuberculatae At4
CAAGGCCTGGCGCGCCGAGGTCGCGCGTGAACACAATCTGCCGGCCTACGTGATCTTCCACGACGCCACGCTGGCCGCGATTGCCGAGCGCAACCCCGGCACGCTGGAAGACCTGCAGGGAATCAACGGCATGGGGGCAAAGAAGCTGCAAGCCTACGGGGACGACGTGCTCAAGGTCTGCCGCCGCTAGCCCGGCATTCAGGCGAGCACGCAATGGTGCGACCGGGACTGGGGTCCAGCGCGTGATCTCTTGCATGAGAAACATGGCTTAACTTGTTGATTCATATGAAATTTATTGCCCTTGCGAGCAATTCATCTTGTTAATCTACAACATGAACTTCCGCCCGCAAGTCGGAAAATTCCTGGCCCATGCAGTCGCTTCATGTCACCAGATGGCCACGACCTGCTGGGGCTGGACGCATGAATGTGTGATGTCTTATCTTAGAAAACATGGTTAACTAATTGATTTATATGGAATTTAGTGCCATTGCAAGCAGTTCATCTTGTTAAGTGACAACATGAACTACCGCCCACAAGTCAGCAAATTCCTTGCCCACGCAGTCGCTTCATGCCGCTAGACGCGAGGCAGAACACGCATGCCCGGCCCCGGCAAACCCTTGCAGGCAGCGGCGCAATATCAATTGCACTTCGATCAATGAAGATTGTATTTAGAACCATTGCAATTTCATGACGATCGACACACAATCCGCCCATCGTTCACGAAAGCGGATGGTTCCATGTCCTTGGTCGCGCAACTCCAGGCCGCGCTTGGCGCAGACGCTGTTCTCATTGCGCAAGCCGACGTCGCCGGCCATGTGCAGGACTGGCGCGGCCGCTACCGTGGGCCGGCGGCCTGCGTGGTGCTGCCGTCCTCGACCCGGCAGGTCGCCGCAGCCGTGCGCATCGCCGGGCAGCTGCGGGTTCCGGTGCTGGCGCAAGGCGGCAACACCAGCCTGTGCGGCGGCGCCGTGCCATGGCCGGACGGCGCAGCGCCCATGCTGCTCAACCTGGCACGCATGCGCAGCGTGCGCTCCATCGACGCTGCGAACAACTCGATGGAGGTGGACGCGGGCTGCGTACTGGCCAGCGTTCAGCAGGCGGCCCGCGAACGGCAGCGCCTGTACCCTGTGAGCCTGGGGGCCGAAGGCTCCTGCCAGATCGGCGGCACCATCGCCACCAACGCGGGCGGCACGGGCGTTCTGCGCTACGGCACTACGCGCGAGAACGTTCTGGGGCTGGAAGTGGTCTTGCCCGACGGACAAATCTGGAATGGCCTGTACCGGCTGCGCAAGAACAATACCGGGCTGGACCTCAAGCACCTGTTCATAGGCTCCGAGGGCACGCTGGGTGTCATCACCGCAGCCAGCCTGAAGCTGCATCCGTTGCCGACTGCGCAGGCCGTGGCATGGCTGGCCGTGGCCAGTCCCCGCGCCGCGCTGCAAATGCTCGATCTTTGCCAAACGCGCTACGGCGCCAGCCTGGCGGCGTTCGAAATGATGAACGGGCTGCAACTGCGCAACGTGCTCGAGCACGTGCCCGGCCGGCGCCCACCGCTGCCCGCCGCGTACGACTGGCATCTGCTGGTCGAGCTGGCGGACACGCGCGCAGAACCAGCGTTGACCGCAGCGCTGGAGGAAGTGCTGCTCCAGGGCCTGGCGCAGGACCTGGTGCTGGACGCGAGCCTGGCAACGAGCGGCGCGCAGCGTGCGGCGCTCTGGGCCATGCGCCACAGCGTCTCGGAGGCGAACAAGAAGGCCGGCATTGGCTGGACCACCGACTGCGCGGTCCCGGTGTCTGCGGTGCCCGAATTCATTGCGCGCGCGACCCGGGCCGTGCACCGGACCCTTCCCGGACTGCCCATCGCCATCGTCGCGCACCTGGGCGACGGCAATGTCCACTTCATCCCGCTGCTCAGCTTCGGGCAATGGAATGCCCTGGCGCACGGGCCGGCCACGGCCCATGCCGTCCAGCATGCGATCCACGAAGTGGCGCATGCGCTGGGCGGCAGCTTCAGCGCCGAGCACGGCATTGGCCAGTTGCTCACGCAAGAGATGGCGCTGTTCAAGCCCGCGGTCGAAATCGACATGATGCGCGGCATCAAGGGTCTGCTCGACCCGCACCAGCTTTTCAACCCGGGGCGGCTGCTGCCGGCCACCCCGCACCGACCCAAGGGAGTTTCTTCAGATGAATGACCATGCCTGCACCCGTCCTTCACGCCGGAGCGCACTCCGGCGGGCGGCAACCGGCGTGGCGGCGCTCGCCGCTCCGGCCCTGCTGCACTACGCGCGTGCCCAGTCCAAGCGCATCGTCATCCGCGACGATGGCGGCGTCTACAACAAGGCGTACAACGCCGTGTTCTACAAGCCGTTCACCGAGAAGACCGGCATCGAGTGCATGGGCGCGCAGGCGAACGCCGAGCCGATCGCCCAGATCCGCAGCATGGTGGACACGAGGAACTACACCTGGGACATGGCCAAGATCAGCCAGCCCGCGATCTTGCTGCTCACGCAGGGCGACAAGCGGTATCTGGACAAGCACCAGCTGGAAAGCGACCCGGCGGTCCAGACCATTCCCGCGCACTTCATGTCGCCCTACGGCGTGGGAACGAACGTCTACAGCACCGTGCTGGCTTACCGCACCGACGCCTTCAAGGGCCGCAATGCGCCCAAGACCTGGGCGGACTTCTGGAACCTGAAGGACTTTCCCGGCCGCCGGGCCCTGCGCAAGCACCCGTTCGACACGCTGGAAGAATCCCTGATGGCCGCAGGCGTGCCGACCGCGCAGCTGTACCCGCTGGACATCGACCGGTCGCTGGCCCACCTGGACAAGATCAAGTCCGACATCGGTGTCTGGTGGAATTCCGGCGCGCAGGTCGAGCAGATGCTCAAGTCCGGCGAGGTGGACCTGGTCGCCACCTGGGTCTCGCGCCCGCAGGCCGCGATCGCCGCCGGCGCACCGGTGGCCATCGTCTGGAACCAGAACCTGTGGGGACTGGACAGCTGGGCCATCCTCGCGGGAACGCCGAACGCCCAAGCCTGCCGCGAGTTCATCCGGTTCGCCTCCGACGCGAGGCGCATGGCCGCGCTGACGGAGCATTTCCCGGCGGGCGTGACGCAGCCCGAGGCTTTCAAGCACATCCCGGCCGACGTCGCCAGGAACTGCCCCAGCCATGCCGAGAACATCGGCAACGGGGTGCAGATCAGCGCCAAATACTGGCTCGATCACCAGGCCACCGCGGCCGAGCGCTTCAACGCCTGGATACTGAGGTGACGGACAAGCTCACGATCACCGGGCTGAGCAAGCGCTACGGCGCGTTCCTGGCGCTTGCGCCCACCGACCTGGCCGTCGCGCAGGGCGAGTTCCTGAGCCTGCTCGGCCCCTCGGGGTCGGGCAAGACCACCTTGCTCAGCCTGATCGCCGGGCTGAGCGCGGCGGACGGTGGACAGCTGCGCATCAACGGCGTCGACGTCACCCACAGCGCGCCCTACGAACGCGACATCGGCATGGTGTTCCAGAACTACGCGCTGTTTCCGCACATGACGGTCGAGGAGAACATCTGCTTTCCCCTGAAGATGCGCCAGCAGCCCGCGGCCAGCGCGCGCCGGCAGGCGGCGCAAGCCCTGGAGATGGTGCGCCTGCCGCAGCTGGCGCAGCGCTTTCCCCGGGAGCTGTCGGGCGGCCAGCAGCAGCGCATCGCGCTCGCGCGCTGCCTGGTGTACCGCCCGTCGATCATCCTCATGGACGAGCCGCTGGGCGCGCTCGACAAGAAGCTGCGCGACCAGATGCAGTGGGAGATCAAGCGCATCCACCGCGAGCTCGGAACGACCATCGTCTACGTCACGCATGACCAGGAAGAGGCGATGACGATGTCCGACAGGATCTGCCTGATGAACAGCGGCAAGATCGAGCAGCTGGGCAGTCCGTCCGACCTGTACTTTCGACCCCGCACGCTGTTCGTCGCCGACTTTCTGGGCGAGTCCAACCTGTTTGCGGGCCAGGTCGAGCAAGTGCAGGGCAGCGTGGTCCGGGTGGAGTTGGCGCATGGCGGCCTGCGCGTGGAGGCCGGGTGCAGCAGCGCGCTGCGCGTTGGCAGCAGGGTGCGCGTGATGGTGCGGCCGCAGAACCTGTGCCTGCAAGAGGACCCGGTCGGGCCGACGGTTTCCGCGACTGGCGCGAGCCTGCGCGGCCAGGTGCTCGACAGCATGATCACCGGCAGCCTGACCAAGGTCTACGTGCAAACAGCGGCCGACGCGCCGGTCGTGGTGTCCTATCCCACGGCCTGGCCTGCGCAGCGCCATGCGCCCGGTCAAGCGGTGAGCCTGCACTGGAGCGCCGCCGACGCCGTCGCGGTGCCCGAGTAAGCCATGCGCAGGAAGCGCCCCTGGACCCATCCGCTGCTGCCCGCAGCGCCTCTGGCATTGCTGCTTTTGCTGCTGCTGGTCTACCCGGTCGGCCAGTTGCTGCTGCTCAGCGTTGACAGCGGCGGCGCGTTCACGTGGATGCATTACCGGCAGCTGTTTGCCTCTTCGGTGTACGCCAACGTGATGCTGATCACGCTGAAGATCGCGTTCTGCACCACGGTGCTGAGCGTCGTCGCGGGCTACCCGGTGGCCTACCTGATCGCCGCGCTGCCCCGACGGCGCAAGACCGCCTGGCTGTTCTGGGTGCTGCTGTCTTTCTGGACCAGCTTTCTGGTGCGGGCCTTCGCCTGGATCGTGATGCTCGGCCGCAACGGCGTCGTGAACCAGTTGCTCACGGCCAGCGGTCTGCAAGACGCTCCCGCGAACCTGCTGTACAGCCTCGGTGCGGTGCTGGTGGGCATGGTGCACGCGCTCATGCCGCTGGCGGTGCTGACGCTGCTGTCGGTGATGGAGAACATCGACCGCAGCCTGCCCCGTGCCGCGCTGACGCTCGGCGCCAGGCCCGGCACGGCGTTCTGGCGCGTGTACTTCCCGCTGTCCATGCCCGGCGTCGCGGCGGGCGCGATCATGGTGTTCGTCACCGCCATCGGCTTCTTCATCGTGCCCGCGCTGCTCGGCGGACGCAGGGAGACCATGATCACCCAGCTGATCATCGAGCAGATCCAGCAGACCATGAACTGGGGCTTTGCCGGCGCGATCTCGGTGCTGATGCTCATCGTCGTGCTCGCGGTTTTCGCGCTGTACGACAGGCTGCTGGGGCTCTCGAGCATGGCCGGCGGCAGCGCGGACCCGGGCCGCAACAACACCGGCAGCGCCGGCCTGCTGCACCGCGCAGGCGACGCGGCCCTGGCCACGCTGGGCCGCGCGAGCGACCGGCTGATCGCGCTCTTCCCCCGGTTTTCCAGGCAGGGGCATGACCCTGAACCGGGCCGCTCGCCAATCCTGCGCACCCTTGTGCTGCTGGTGCTGCTGTTTCTGAGCGTTCCCGCGCTGCTCATGCTCCCGCTGTCCCTGGCCGGCACGTCGGGGTTGAACTGGCCGCCCAGCGGCTTCTCGTTGCAGCACTACCAGGAACTGCTGGCCTCGCCGCTGTGGCTGCGCGCCGGCCTGCGCTCGCTGATCGTCGGCCTGGGAACGGCCAGCCTGGCGCTGCTCGTCGGCACGCCCGCGGCCCTCGTGCTGGTGCGCGCCCGCATGCGCGGCAAGTCGCTGCTGCTGGCCTTCGTGCTGTCTCCGATCATCGTTCCGCGCATGGTCATCGCAGTCGGGCTGTTTTATTTCTTTGCCCGGGTCGGCCTGGTCGGCAGCGCCTGGGCCCTGGTGCTGGGCCACACGGTGATTGCGCTCCCGTACGTGGTGCTGACCATGATGGCCGTCCTGCGCAACTACGACACGCGACTCGACCTGGCCGCGCACAGCCTGGGCGCGCGGCCCTGGCAGACGCTGCGCTACGTGAGCTTGCCGATCCTGGCCACGGGGCTGATGTCCTCCTTTCTGTTCGCGTTCGCCACCTCGTTCGACGAGCTGACGATCTCGCTGTTCGCCTCCGGCGGCATGAACGCCACGCTGCCCAAGCAGTTCTGGGACCAGGTCACGCTGCAAATCTCGCCGGTGATCGCTGCGGTCTCGACCTGCCTGTTCGCCTTCATCGCAGCGCTGATCTGGATCGCCGATCGGCTGCGCCGCAGCAGCCTGCCCGCGGCGTAGCGCATGGCGCCCCTTCTACCCACCTCAGGAATCCTGCTCCATGAACGCATCCCGCCTGCGCGGCATCTTCCCCGCGATCCCGACCCCGGTGAACGCCGACGACAGCGTCAACGCCCCGGCCACCGAGGCCCTGATCGCCTACCTGATGCAGCGTGGCATCGACGGTTTGGTGCCGCTCGGCGGCACCGGGGAATACGGCGCGCTGCCGCGCCAGGAGCGGGTGAAGATGGTCCGCCTGTGCGCCCGGGCCGCGGGCGGCAGGATTCCGGTGATTCCCGGTGTCCTCGACCCGGGATTCCACGACGCGCTGCAGGCCGGCAAGGCCTTTGCCGACGCCGGCGCCGACGCGCTGATGCTGCTCACCCCGTACTACACCACCCCGACCCAGGCCGGAATCCGCGATTACTTCATGCGCTATGCCGACGCCGCGCCGGTGCCGATACTGATCTACGAGATCCCCTACCGCACGCGCATTGCGATCGCGCCGCAGGTGCTGCACGAACTGTCGCGCCATGAGCGGATCATCGGCATGAAGGCCTGCAACACCGACATGTACCATTTCCTCCAACTCAGCGCCGGCGTGTCGGAGCACTTCGCGCTGCTCAGCGGCGAGGATTCGCTGCTGCCGCTGCACATGGCGGCCGGCGCCAGCGGCGGCATCGTCGTCACGGCAACGCTGCTGCCGCGCACCTGGCGCACGATCTACGCGCTCGCGGCCGCGGGCCGGATCACCCAGGCCGTGGAACTGCACCGGCGCCTGATTCCCTTGTTGAACCTGGTTTTTGCCGAAACCAACCCGGGCCCGCTGAAGTCGGTGCTGGACCTGATCGGAGTCACCGCGCCGCGGGTGCTGGCCCCCCTGGTGGCCCCGGCGGCGCAACTCCAGGCGCAGCTGCGCAGCGAACTGCTGCGCTGCCTGGAGGTGGAAGCGGCTTGGGAGCCGGACTTGGCGCATGGATAATTTCGCCGCTCCCTGCGCGCGCGCATCCAAGGAACACCGTGGCCACAACAAAGTCATCCGCAAAAAAACCACACCCCGCCCCGTCCGACCCCAAGGAACGCTCCTCCCTGTTCGTAGGCTCTACCGAAAAGGCCTTTCAGGTGCTCGAGGCCTTCCACGGCCCGCACCGCCATATGTCGATGGCCGAGATAGCGCGCACCGCCGAACTCGACCGCAGCGCCACGCAGCGGCTGGTCTACACGCTGGAGAAGCTCGGCTACCTGCGGCGCATCCCGGACTCCCTGCTGTATGGCCTGAGCTCCAAGGTCTTGCGCCTGTCCTATCACTATTTGCGCTCGCACGACCTGATCGAGCGGGCCTCGCCCTATCTGCTGGACATCAGCCGCAGCCTCGGTGAAACGGTCAACCTGCACGAGCTCGACGGGCATGAGGTGGTCTTCCTCGCGCGCTTTCCGGGGCAGCATCTGATGAACGTCGATTTCGCCGTGGGCCACCGGCTGCCTGCGGTCTTTACCGCGTCGGGCCGGGCCATCCTGTCGAGACTCGGCGACGCGCAGCGGCGTGCCGTGATTGCCGCCACGCCGCTGCAAGCCGCCACGGCGCACACCGAAACCGACCCGCAAGCGCTTCTCGCCCGCATCGAGGAGGCGGCGCACGGGGGCTACGCGCTGACGATGAACCAGACCATGGTCGGCGATATCGCGGTAGCGGTCGCGATCACCGATGAACAGGGCCTGCCGGTGGGGGCCATCAATGTGTCGGTCCCGACCACGCGCTGGACGGTGGAGAAGGCGCGCGACCAGCTGGTGGCGCATGTCCAACTCGCTGCGACCTCGATCTCGAAATCCAGATGACCTGCGCCACCAGGCGCAGCGGCGTGGCGCAGCAGCCGGTTGGGCCTGGCTGGGCCCGCGCGGCGCGCAGGGGCTGCTGTACGATTGCCCGCTCCCCCAGCCTGCCCCGGAAGTTGCGCCGATGGAAAGCCCTGCCCTGTTGCCCGACACCTTGTCCGCCCCCTGCACGCAGGCCGGCGGCGGCCTGTGGTGGGTCATCTGCCTGTGCCCGGACTGGTGCAGCAGCTGCCGCAGCTACCGCCCCTTGTTTGACGCGCTGGCGCGCGCGCATCCCGGCGTGCGCTTTGAATGGGTGGACATCGAGGACGAGGCCGAGCTCATCGGCGACCTGGACCCGCAGACCTTTCCCACGCTGCTCATCGGCCAGGGGACGAACGCCCTTTTTCTCGGCCCCCTGACGCCGCAAGCGCCGGTGCTGGCGCGGCTGCTCAGCAGCCTGCAATCCGGCGCGCAGGACGCTGCGCACGCGCAGGCGCAGGACCTGTTCCAGCGTGTGCGCGCAGCGCGCACGCCGTCCACCTCCTGAACGGCTGCGGGCTTGCCCGCGGCCAATCCATCAAAAGTAGCGCCTTCCCGCGACCCACAGGGCAAGGCGCATGAGGCCGAAGGCGATGCGGTCGAGCACGCGCTGGCGCAGGGGACGGCCGGCGTAGCGCGCCGGGTCCATGCGCCGGCCCGCGTGCTGCATGGCATGCACCAGGCGCTCGCGCAGTTCCCTGGCAAAGGCCACGTCCTGCACCACCACGTTGGCTTCGCGCGCCAGCAGCAGGCTCAGGGGGTCGAGGTTGGACGAACCCACGGTGGCCCAGGGGCGCTCGCCGAGCGCGTCGATCACGGCCACCTTGGCGTGCAGAAAGCTTGGTGCGTACTCGTGGATCTCCACCCCCGCGTCGAGCAGCGCGCCGTACACGGGCCGGGTCGCGTGGTATTGCATGAAATATTCATACCGCCCCTGCAGCAGCAGGCGCACGCGCACCCCCCTGCGCGCGGCCATCACCAGGGCCTGGCGCAGTTTGCCGCCGGGCAGGAAGTAGGCGCTGGCAATGATGATTTCGCGCTGCGCGGCGCCGATCGCGCGGCGGTAGGCCTGCTCGATGCGGCTGCGGTGGCGCACATTGTCACGCAGCACCAGCGCGAGCCGCATGGACGTCCCCGCTGCGGCCACCGCATGCCGGGCGCCCACGGCGCGCAGCGCCTGCAAGGCCTGCGGCAGATGGTGCCGGCGCGCGGAGCGCAGGATCTGCATGCGCCACCACAGCTGCTCCATGGCGTCGCTGGCCAGAGCCACCAGGCTGCCGCTGGCCTGCACCGCAAAGTCCAGGCGCGGCGCGTCGAGCGGGCCATGGTTCGGGTCGTGGAAATCATCGAGCACATTGATTCCGCCGCAAAACAGCAGGCGGCGATCGACCACGCAGAGCTTGCGGTGCAGCCGCCGCCACTGGTGCGGCAGCAGCAGACCCAGGGGACCAAGCGGGGAATACACGCAGTACTGCACCCCGGCGGCGCGCAGGCGGGCGATCCAGGCGGGCTGCAGGGCACCGGTGCCCACGCCGTCGACGACGAGCCGGGTGCACACGCCGCGCGCGGCGGCGCGTATCAGCGCCTCGGCCACGGTCGCGCCCGAGCCGGTGCAGTCGAAGATATAGGTTTCAAACTGGATCTCCGAGCGCGCGCCGTCCATGGCCTCGATCAGGGCGGGGAAAAGCTCCTCGGCCCCTTGCAGCAGATGCACCCGGTGCCCGTCAGTGAAGCCATTTGCGCGCGCCAGCAGGGGGGACGTTTTCTTCACGGCGTCAGAACCGGAATTCAGCGATCAAGGGCAGGTGGTCGGACATGCGCCACCAGACGCGGCCGCAGGGCACGTGCAGCGACAACGGCGTGAGCCCGCGCGCGTACACATGGTCCAGTCGGGCCAGCGGTAGCCGCGCCGGGTAGGTGAAGGCCTGCGGGGCGTCGCACTCGAAGAGCGCAAAGCCGGCCAGCATGCGCCGGATCTGCCGCCCCCAGTCGTTGAAATCCCCGGCCACCACCAGGGGCGCGGTGGGCGGCACCTCGCGCTCGATAAAGCCCTGCAAGCGCTCGATCTGGCGCATGCGGCTCGCCGGGACCAGCCCCAGGTGCAGCACGATCACGTGCAGCCGGTGGCCGTGGGCGTCGAGCTGCACGTGCAGCAGGCCGCGCTGCTCGAAACGGTGGTCCGACATGTCCTCATGCTGGTGCCCGAGAACCGGCCAGCGCGACAGCAGGGCGTTGCCGTGCTCGCCATGCCGGGTCACGGCGTTGGTGCGGTACACGGCCTCGTAGCCCTGCGGCGCGAGGAACTCGGCCTGCGGCAGCTGCGGCCAGTGCCGGAAGTAGCGCGCCTCGCGCCGGTGGAGCTTGCGCACCTCCTGCAGGCAGACGATGTCGGCGTCGAGCTGCTCGACCGCCAAACCCAGGTTGTGGATCTCCAGCCGGCGCACCGGGCCGATGCCCTGCACCCCCTTGTGGATGTTGTAGGTCGCGACCCGCAAAACGCCGTCTTGTTCCATGCGCCGATTGTGTCGCAAGCCGCGCCACGTTCCTGCAGACACTGCGCGTTGGTTGGCTCATCAGCAACCATGGAGGCCTGTCCATGAACACATTGACCGTCACCACGCGGGGCCAAGTGACGTTTCGCAAAGAGGTGTTGCAACACCTCGGGGTCCACCCGGGTGAAAAGATCGAACTGCATTTGCTGCCCGGTGGCCGGGCGGAACGGAGGGCGGCGCAGCCCAAGGGGTCGTATACGAATGTTCTGCTGCGTGCCCTTGTTACCGATGCTGCGGCGCAAACGACACGAGCCATCGATTTACTCGAAACGGCCGATATGGTCGCCGTCAGTCTGCAAACCCTTTGCGAATGGGTATGGGTGCTGCAGGAGGGTCGCGCGTGCCACGCCGCGTGTTTGCCGACGCTTTGTCGATTCAAACGCCGCCATCGAAGCGGCCTGCGCCGGCCGGGGATTCTCCCTGGTGCGCCGCACGCTGGTGCAATCGGAACTGGCGTCCCGCCGCCTGCTGCCCGTCGAGGCCCCGCCGTTGCACACGCCGCTCGCCTACCGGGGCGATAGCCATGAGGAAATAAAAATGCCAGAAAAACATCCCATTGGGCGGGCAGATCATGCGCAAATCGGTCACGTTTGCAATGGTTGAATCTGCATAAGAACAAGATAAAACTCAGGCCGCATGGGCCCCGTCGAAGAACCGGGGGAGCCCCATGCAACCGACGCATCGCCTGACTGCCCACAAGCAGCCCCCGCCTCGGCCCGCAGCACAGCAGACCGCCCGGCGCAATCCATCCGCAGCGCGCGCGGTGGTCTGCGGCATCGGACCCACCGGGCATGTCCCGGGTAGCACGTCGGCAAGAAGCACAACGGGTAAACGCATAAAAATTAAACAACTATTGGAACGTTCAGGAGAAACACAAGTTACACTTCTGGCGGTTTAAAGCGTCATTAATTGTTGTGCCGACAGACCCCTACCTTCTTGCACAGGCATTGCTCCCGACGCAGCGAAGCAGGCGCTGCCCTGAGCGCCGGACCGCCGAGGGGGACAGCGCCAGCCGCATCGTCCCACCCTCTGGCGTTGGTGAGGGGTTCAACGCAATCGCCGTCAGCGCTCCAACGCGCAACGGCGCAGTTCAGGATCAGCGGCCGGCGCGGGAGGGGCCGCCCCCCTGGCGCCCAAGCACGCCGGGGCCAGAAGATGTACCGAGCCGGTGAGGGCCTGAGCGCCAGCAGCAGCATCCTGCACCGCAGGCGCCGGCAGCCCCCGAGTGCTGCGCAAGCGCGCACGCCAAGACCAAGGACCAAGGCCTCGCGCCCCCGGGCAGGGCCGCCGCCCTGGTGCCGCGCCGCACCGGGGCCAGCGGCGAGACGCCCGGGCACCTGGCGCGCGCGCCGCATCGCCCCCGCCTGAGCCAACGCAAACCAAGGGACCTGTGCACAAGGCACAGAAGCCCGAACCCCCGTCCATCCCCATACAAAGGCACGCCATGACTCACTGGTATTACGATCAAAACCCAAACAAGCTAGTCGACATCACTATTGCAGACAGCACCCTCACAGCCGACGAAACCACCACCGTCACCCTCTACTTCGATCGATATGTGCAGGGCAGCCGCCCAGGGTGGTTTGGCGCGGTGCGTATCGTCCCCATAGGGGTCCTGGAGGTGCCCGCCGGGACGCAGCTCTCCGGCCCGTGGTCACTGAATATGAACCGTGCCTGGGCGTTCACACTGACCCCGCCTGCCGACACTGCGCAGACCCGCCAGATCCTCCGCCTGAAGAGCCTCGACGGCGTGACGGACGGGCTCCGTAAGACCGTAGCCGCCGCTGACTTTCGCATCGAATACACCGTCAACACCCAGCGGCCCACACTGGCTGGCGCCACGGTCGATAGGTTCCAACTGGTACTCAGCTATACCGATGCCGGCAGCCTGGACGCGACCAACAAGGCGGGCGTCGATGCTTTTACGGTGCATGGCGCGAGTGGTTCGACCATCGCCGTCAGCAGCGTGCACGTGGATGCCACGGCCAAAACCGTGACGCTGTTCTTGGCGCGTGCCGTGAGAAACGGTGAGCTCGTGTCCGTCAGCTACACCGATCCCACAAGCGGCAACGACAGCAAGGCGATACAGAACGCCGTCGGCAATGACGCAGCGAGCTTCAGCAACCAGGCGGTAGTCAACAACACGCCAACAGACTCCTTGCGGCCCAGGTTGTCCGTGACCGGCCACACCATCGACGACGACCGGCTCGGCATAGGCCAGACCGCCTACGTCACCATCAAATTCAGCGAGCCCGTGAAGGGCTTTGACGCCTCCGACGTAGTCCTGGCCCCCGGCAGCGGCAGCGTGGGCCAAGTGTCCGCCGCCTGGCAGCCCGGGACCGACGGCAGCAGCGACACCTGGGAGGTGGCGATCGAGGCGCCCGGCGCCTCATCGACGAACAACCCGATCAGCGTGAACCTCGCGGGCGTCAGCACCCGCGATGGCAGCGCCACGGGCCGGGGCACCATGGCCACGGGCCTGCACTACAGCGTAGACACCACCCGGCCCACGCTGCTCGGCACGCGCATCAGCTACGGCGCGGGCGAGACCGACACCATTCTCAAGCGCGGCGAAACCGCGCTGGTGAGCTTCACCTTCTCCGAACCGGTGACCGACTTTGGCCTGAACGACGTGATGTTGGTCAATGGCCTGCGCGATGGCGTGCTGTCGTACTTCACGTCCACTGGCGACGGCAGCGTCTGGACCGCGACCCTGAGCGCGCCGAGTCCCGGCGTCACCTCGTCGAACAACACCTTTCGCGTGATCATGCGCGGCGTGAACGACCGGGCGGGCAACGCGGGCGAGGGGGTGGTTGCCACCGGCGTCAGCTACGACCTCGACACCATCGTCGGGCGCCCCAGCCTGCGCATCACGCTGGCGAACACCGAGCTCAGGGTCGGCGAGAGCACCACCGTCACCTTCCGCTTCAACGAGGCCGTCACCGGCTTTGACGCCAACGCCGTCGTGCTCACGAACGCGAGCGGCACGCTGAGCGATCTGGCCGTCGGCGCAGACGGCAAGACCTGGAGCGCCACCTTCACGCCCACGGCCAGCACCCAGGACGCGAGCAACACCATCCGCGTGAACCTGAGCGGCGTGAGCAATGGCGCGGGCCTCACGGGCGCAGGCAGCGTCTCCAGCGCCAACTACACCGTGGACACCTGGTCCCCGGATACCGAGGCCCCGGTGCTGGGCGGCGCCATGGTCAACGGCAACCAGTTGGTGCTCAGCTACGCCGAAGCCGGCCGCCTGGACGCAGCCGCGCTCGCAGGCAACGCAGGCTATGCGGTGAGCAGCACCACGGGCACGGCCATCACGGTCAGCAGTGCCGTCGCAGACACGCTGGCCAAGACCGTCACGCTCACGCTAAGCCGCGCCGTGACCCCGGCTGAGACCGTGAAAGTCAGCTACACCAAACCCGAATCCGGCGCCGTGGTGCAGGACGCTGCGGGCAACGACGCAGTGAGCTTCAGCGAGCAGGCGGTGACGAACAACAGCCCGCCAGCAGAGGGAGGCCCCCGGCTCCCCACGCTCGCAGCGAGCAACCCGACCACGATCGACGACGACGATCCGAGCCTTGGCGCGCGCACCACCGCCACCATCCGTTTCGCCGAAGCCAGCGCGGCCGACGAGGCAGGCTCCCGGCTCCCCACGCTCGCAGCGACCAACCCGATCACGATCGATAACGACAATCTGAGCATTGGCGCGAGCACCACCGTCACCATCCGCTTCGCCGAAGCCATCGCGGCCGACAGCTTCAGCACCTCCGACCTGAGCGTGGGCGGTTACGCGAAGCTGTCCAGCCTGCACAGTAGCGACGGCGGCACCACCTGGACGGTCACGCTGACGGCTCCGACCGAGCGGGACATCTATGCGCACTTCCCCTCGAACATCGACAAGTACAACTCAACGGGCAACCAGATCCGCGTCAACCTCGCCGGCGTGAGCACCCCCGAAGGCAACGCCGGTGTGGGCCAGGCCGTCTCCACGGTGACCTACGACATCGACGCCATGGCGCCCAGCGTCATCATCACGCTGGGCGACGACGCCCTGACCGCGGGCGAAACCACCACCGTCATCTTCAGCTTCAACGAGCCCGTCACCGGCTTTGACGCCGACGACCTCGACCTGACACAGGCCAACGGCACGCTGGGTCCGCTGACCGCCCTCGCAGGTGACAGGACCTGGACCGCCACCTTCACGCCCACAGCGAACGTCCACACGACCGGCAACAAAATCATCGTCAAATTGGACGGCGTGGCGGACTTCGCGGGCAACAGGCTGAGCGCCAACATCCTCAGCGGCAACTACAGCATCGACACCCGGCCCGGCAGCACGAACCAGACGTCCGACCTGAGCGCCGGCGTCACGCTGACCGATGGTCGCCTGATGACGGGAGAAAAGGCGAGCCTCATCATCGCCTTCAACAAACCCGTCAACAACTTCACGCTCGACGACGTGGACGGGACCCGGGCCAACGGCACGCTCAGCGACCTCACACGCAGCGCCGACGGCAGAACCTGGACGGCCACCTTCACGCCCACGGCGGGCGTCATCGACGAGACCAACACCATCCGCGTGAACCTCGCGGGCGTGAGCGACGCCGCAGGCACGGCCGCAACCGGCAGCGCCACCAGCGGCAACTTCATCGTGAGCACCGCGCTGCCTGCCGCCACGATCACGCTGACCGACACCGCGTTCACCACGGGCGAAACGGCGACCGTTACCTTCACCTTCAACCAACCGGTCCTCGGCTTCACGATCGATGACATCGATCTGACGCAGGCCAACGGCACATTGAGCGCACCCACATACACACCCGGAACCGACAGCAAAACCTGGACCGCCACCTTCACACCGAATACCAACGTCAACGCCGCGAGCAACACCATCCGCGTCAACCTGACCGGCGTCGCCAACATGGCCGGCCGCTCCGGTACCGACGCCGCCATCAGCGAGAACTACACCGTGGACACCCGGCCGCCAGACACCACGGCCCCGGTGTTCAGCAGCGCCGCGGTCACCGGCAACCAACTGGTGATCAGCTACACCGAAACCAACACCCTGGACGCGGCCGCACTCGCGGGCAACGCAGGCTATGTGGTGCGCAGCACCACGAACACGGGCCTGAATTGGATCTATTCCGTGAGCAGCGCCGTGGTGCATGCGACGAACAAGACCGTCACGCTCACACTGAGCCGCGCCGTGACCCCGACTGAGACGGTCAACGTCAGCTACACCAAACCCGCGACCGGCGCCGTGGTGCAGGACGCTACCGGCAACGACGCAGCAAACTTCAGCAACCTGGAGGTGACGAACATCCCCCCCGCGCCAGCGGACACTACGCCCCCGGTGCTGAGCAGCGCCGTGGTCAACGGCAACCAGCTGGTGCTCACGTATGTCGAAGCCACCGGCCTGGACGGGGCCGCGCTCGTGGGCAACGCAGGCTTTACGGTCCACAGCGCCGCAGGCAGGGCCATGACCGTCACCGGCGCCGTGGTGAACAGGGTGGACAAGAGCGTCACGCTGATGCTCAGCCGCACCGTGGTCCGTGGTGAGACGGTAAGCGCCAGCTACGTCAAGCCCGGAGCCGGCAACGTGGTGCAGGACGCCGCCGGCAACGACGCGGTGAACTTCAGCAACTGGGCTGTGACGAACAACACGCCAGAGGCAGCAGCAGACACCACGCCCCCGGTGTTCAGCGGCGCCGCGATCAACGGCGACCAACTGGTGCTCACGTACATGGAAGCCAACAGCCTGGACGCGGCAGCCCTGGCGGGCAACGCCGGCCATACGGTGAACACCGCCGCTGGCACAACGGCCATCACCGTGAGCCGCGCCGTGGTGAACGCCATGGCCAAGACCGTGACGCTGATACTGAGCCGCGCCGTGGCCAGTGCGGAGACGGTGCTCGTCAGCTACACCAAACCCGCGACCGGCGCCGTGGTGCAGGACGCGGCCGGCAACGACGCAGCAAACTTCCGCAACCTGGAGGTAACGAACACCCCCCCCACGCCAACGGACACTACGCCCCCGGTGCTGAACAGCGCCACGGTCAACGGCGACCAGCTGGTGCTCACGTACATCGAAGCCAGCAGCCTGGACGGGGCCGCGCTCGCGGGCAACGCAGGCTTTACGGTCCGCAGCGCCGCAGGCAGGGCCATGACCGTCACCGGCGCCATGGTGAACGGGGCGGACAGGACCGTCACGCTGACGCTCAGCCGCACCGTGGTCCGTGGTGAGACGGTAAGCGTCAGCTACGTCAAGCCCGGAATCAGCAACGTGGTGCAGGACGCCGCCGGCAACGACGCGGTGAACTTCAGCCACTGGGCTGTGACGAACGACACGCCAGAAGCAGCAGCAGACACCACGCCCCCGGTGTTCAGCAGCGCCACGGTCCGCAGCAACCAACTGGTGATC
>NZ_AFAL01000374.1 GCF_000193225.1 Verminephrobacter aporrectodeae subsp. tuberculatae At4
CACGCAGCGCTGCAACGCCGCCGCGGCGCCCGGCGCGCCCCGGGGATCAGCGGCCACCGCTTCGGGCTGGCGTGCAATGTAGTAGCGCCCGCGGGTGGCCCAGGCGATCAGCGGCGCGCTGACGAAGGCCACGGCCATGGCGATGAGCGCCGAGAAGGACTGCGCCAGCGCGCCGAACAGCCCCAGATGCGCGCCGATCGACAGACCGGACGCGAGCGCCATCGCGCCCACGCCCACGGGGTTGACGTCGTACAGGTGCGCGCGCTTGAACTCTATGCCCTTGGGCGACAGGCCCAGCGGCTTGTTCACGACCAGGTCCGCGACCACCGCCATGATCCAGGCGATGGCGATGTTGGAGTACAGGCCCAGCACCTCGCCCATGGCGCGGAACACGTTCATCTCCATCAGCAGGCAGGCGATCAAGGTGTTGAACACCATCCACACCACGCGCCCCGGGTGGCTGTGCGTGAGGCGCGAGAAGAAGTTCGACCAGGCGAGCGAGCCCGCATACGCATTCGTCACGTTGATCTTCATCTGCGAGAGCACCACGAACAGCGCCGTCGCCGCCACGGCCCAGCCGTGCTGCGGAAACAGGTAGCCGTAGGCCAGCAAGTACATCTGGTTCGGGTCCAGCGCCCGCTCGGCGGACAGCCCATGACTCAGCGCGAGCCAAGCCAGGAATGCGCCGCCGAGCATCTTGAGCACGCCCGGCAGCACCCAGCCCGGCCCGCCCGCGAGCACCCCGAACCACCACCGCGCGCGCCCCCCCGGCCTGGCCACGGGCATGAAGCGCAGGTAATCGGCCTGCTCCCCCATTTGGGTAATCAGCGCAATGCCCACGGTGAGCGCCGCACCAAACATGGGCAGATCAAATCCCGCGCCGCGCCCGGATTCACCACCGTAGTGCGAGATCCCGGAAAACGCACCGGGATCGCGCAGCAGCACGCAGGCAAACGGCAGCACCAGCAGCAGCAGCCACAGCGGCTGCGTCCAGACCTGCAAGCGGCTGATCGCCGAAACCCCGTACGTAACCAACGGAATCACGACCACGGCGCAAATCAGGTAGCCCCAGGTGGGCGGAATGCCGAGCGCCAGTTCCAGCGCGTAGGCCATGACCGCGGCCTCCAGCGCAAAGAAGATGAAGGTGAACGAGGCGTAGATCAGCGAGGTCACCGTGGAGCCGATATAGCCAAAGCCCGCGCCGCGCGTGAGCAGGTCCATGTCCACCCCGTAGCGCGCCGCGTACCAGCTGATTGGCAGCCCCGCGAAAAAAATGATCACCCCCGTGGCGACGATGGCCCAGAAGGCATTCATGAAACCGTACTGCAATAGCAGCGTTGCGCCCACGGCCTCGAGGATCAGAAACGAGGCCGCGCCGAACGCGGTGTTCGCCACGCGCCATTCGGACCAGCGGCGAAAACGCTGCGGTGTATAGCGCAGCGCGTAATCCTCCATGGTCTCGGTGGCCACCCAGGTGTTGTAGTCGCGCCGGACCTTGACCACCTGCTGCGGCGCCGGCGCACCGGGCTGCGGCGCGGTCGCCGCGTCGGCAAAGTCCGCCGGGGCGGCACTGGAAGCAAGGGGTAAGGGCATGGGTAAGAGTGGGCAGCAAACTTTGCTAATTGTAAGTGCAGGTTTCATGCCATTGCACAGGGCGTGCACCCGATTCCCAAGCATGACCGGGCACGGGGCTTGCTGACTGCACCTAGTGCACCCCCTCATTGACGCTCACACCGGCCCGCCATGGAACTGACTGCGCGAGAAAAAGACAAACTGCTGCTCTTTACTGCGGCCCTGGTGGCCGAGCGCCGCAAGGCCCGGGGCCTGAAGCTCAACCACCCCGAAGCCGTGGCGCTGATCAGCGCCGCCGTGCTCGAGGGCGCGCGCGACGGCCAGACCGTTGCGCAGCTCATGAGCGCGGGCCGCAGCGTGCTCACGCGCGCCGACGTGATGGACGGCATCGCCGAGATGATTCCCGACATCCAGGTCGAGGCCACCTTCCCCGACGGAACCAAGCTGGTCACGGTGCACCAGCCCATCGTCTGAGCCCCCTCCCCTTCGACCCTTTTCCCGTGGAGACAAACCGCATGCATTTCCCGCGCATACCCCGGCCCGCAAGCGCCATGGCCTTCCTGGCGCTCGGCGCCATGGGCAGCAACGCGTGCGCGCACGGCGGCCACCCGATGCCGGTGTACGGCAGCTTCTTCGACGGCTTCATGCACCCGCTCAGCGGCCCGGACCATCTGGCCGCGATGCTCGCCGTGGGCCTGTGGAGCGCGCTGTCCGCGCGCCGCGCCGGAGCGCAGCTGCTCTGGGCCCCCGCAGGCTTTGCCGCGCTGCTGCTCGCCGGCGCCGTCCTGGGCCTGCGCGGCGCGGCCACGGCGGCGGTGGAACCGATGATCGCCACCTCGCTGCTGCTCGGCGGATTGCTGCTCGCGTCGCGCCTGCGGATGCCCGGCCCGGCCGCGGCGCTGGGCGTTGGCGTTTTTGCCCTGTTCCACGGCCTCGCGCACGGCCACGAACTCGCCGGCGGCGGCAGCGCCTGGCAGACCCTGGCCGGAATGCTCGCCGCCACGGCGCTGCTGCACTGCGTGGGCCTGGCCGCGGGCTGGACGCTGCGCCGGCGCGGCGCATGGCTCGCGCGCGCTGCGGGCGCCGGCGTCGCGGCCCTGGGCGCTGCGCAGCTGCTGCAACTGGCTTGATCGATCCACAAAAAAGACCGCCATGATCCCCGGCGAACTCCTTATCGACGTCGACGCAGGCGCGCACCCGCTGAACACCGGCCGCCGCACCCTGACCCTGGTGGTGCGCAACCAGGGCGAGCGCCCGATACAGGTCGGCTCGCACTACCACTTTGCCGAAACCAACGCCGCGCTGGGCTTCGACCGCAGCGCCGCGCGCGGCATGCGGCTGAACATCGCGTCCGGCACCGCCGTGCGCTTTGAACCCGGCCAGGAACGCACGGTGGAACTGGTGGACTACGCGGGCGAGCGCAGGGTGTTCGGCTTTCGGGGCCTGATCCAGGGCGCGCTGTGAAATCCACCAACCACCCATAACCGTTTCCACAAAGCACAACAGCATGGCAAGCATTGGACGCCGCGCCTACGCCGAAATGTTCGGCCCCACCGTGGGCGACCGCCTGCGCCTGGCAGACACCGATCTGCTGATCGAAGTCGAGGCCGATTACACGCTGCGCGCGGGCAGCTACGGCGAAGAGGTGAAATTCGGCGGCGGCAAAACCATCCGCGACGGCATGGCGCAATCGCAGCGCAGCCGCGCGCAGGGCGCCGTGGACAGCGTGCTGACGAACGCGCTCATCGTCGACCACAGCGGCATCTTCAAGGCCGACATCGGCCTGCGGGACGGACGCATCGCCGCCATCGGCAAGGCCGGCAACCCCGACGTGCAACCGGGTGTGGACATCGTCATCGGCCCGGGAACCGAAGTCATCAGCTGCGAGGGCAGCATCGTCACCGCGGGCGGCGTGGACAGCCATATCCACTTCATCTGCCCGCAGCAGATCGAAGAAGCCCTGGCCTCGGGCGTCACCACCTTGCTCGGCGGCGGCACCGGCCCGGCCACCGGAACGCTGGCCACCACCTGCACCCCGGGGCCCTGGAACATCGAGCGCATGCTGCAAGCGGCCGAGGCCTTTCCGGTGAACCTCGGCTTTCTGGGCAAGGGCAACGCCAGCCTCCCCGACGCGCTGCACGAGCAAATCGACGCCGGGGCCATTGGCCTGAAGCTGCACGAAGACTGGGGCAGCACGCCCGCGGCCATCAGCAACTGCCTGGACGTGGCCGACGCCAGCGACACGCAGGTGGCGATCCACAGCGACACGCTCAACGAATCGGGCTTTGTCGAGGACACCATGGCCGCCGTCGGCGGGCGCGGCATCTGCGCCTTCCACACCGAGGGCGCGGGCGGCGGCCACGCGCCCGACATCCTGCGCGTCGTGGGCGAGGCCAACTTCCTGCCCTCATCGACCAACCCCACCATGCCCTACACGCGCAATACGCTCGACGAGCACGTGGACATGCTCATGGTGTGCCACCACCTGGACCCGGGAATCGCCGAAGACCTGGCCTTTGCCGAAAGCCGCATCCGCAAGGAAACCATCGCCGCCGAAGACATCCTGCACGACCTGGGCGCCATCAGCATGATGAGCAGCGACAGCCAGGCCATGGGCCGCGTCGGCGAGGTCATCCTGCGCACCTGGCAGACGGCGCACAAGATGAAGCAGCAGCGCGGCAGCCTGCCGGGCGACAGCGCGCGCAACGACAACACGCGCATCAAGCGCTACCTGGCCAAGTACACCATCAACCCCGCCATTGCGCATGGCATCAGCCACGAAGTGGGCTCCATCGCCGTCGGCAAATGGGCCGACCTGGTGCTCTGGAAGCCTGCGTTCTTCGGCGTCAAGCCCACGCTCATCGTCAAGGGCGGGATGATCGCCATGGCGGCCATGGGCGACCCCAACGCCTCCATCCCCACGCCGCAGCCCGTGCACCACCGGCCCATGTTCGGCGCCTTTGGCGCGGCCCTGGCCAGGACCTCGCTGAGCTTCGTCTCGCAGTCCGCCCTGGCTGCGGGAATCGGCGAACGCTATGGCCTGCGCAAAACGCTCAGCGCCGTGCGCCAGGTGCGCGGCGTGCGCAAGCGCGACATGCTGCACAACGACTACACGCCGCGCATGGAAGTGGACGCGCAGACCTACAGCGTGCGCGCCGATGGCCAATTGCTCCACTGCGAGCCCGCGACCTCGCTGCCGATGGCGCAGCGCTACTTCCTCTTCTGACCCTTCTGCATGCTCCCCACCGCGAAACGCATCCCCCGGGGCCAGGGCCTTGCGCCCGCCCTGCTGCAGCGCGCCGCCACGCTCGAGCTGGACTGGGACCTGCGGCAAAAAAGCCGCTTCCCGGCCACCGACTCGGCCGGGCGCGAACTCGGCGTCTTCCTGCCGCGCGGAACGCTGCTGCGCGGCGGCGACGTGCTGGTGGCCGAAGACGGATCGCTCATCCGCGTACTCGCCGCCCCGCAGCCCGTGCTGCGCATCAGCTGCTGCCCAAGCCACGCAACGCCCCTGGACCTGGCGCGCGCGGCCTACCACCTGGGCAACCGCCATGTGCCCGTGGAACTGCAAGCCGACCACCTGAAGATCGAGCCCGACCACGTGCTCGCCGACATGCTGCGCGCCATGCACCTCATCGTGCAAGAACAAAACCTGCCGTTCGAGCCCGAAGGCGGCGCCTACGCCACGGAACACGGCGGCGCAGCGCACCCCGCGCATGCCCACGCGCACGGGGAACACCCCGGGCCTGCGCAGGAGCACAGGCACGCATGAGCACGCGCACGCACGATCGCAGCCAGGCCCCGGCGCGCCCCCGCAGGCACCGCGCACGCCCCGGCGCCCTGCCCGCCGCGAGCCTGCTGCAACTCATCTGGCTGGCGTCGCCGGCCCTGCCCGTGGGCGGCTTCTCGTATTCCGAGGGGCTGGAGGGCGCCGTCGAAAATGCCCGCCTCAGCAGCGAATCGGACGTTGCCGAATGGCTGCTGGACCAACTGCACATCACCCAGGCACGCAGCGACATGACCGTGGTGGCCCAGGCCATGCGCGCCTGGCGGCGCAACGACATGGAGCACGTGCGCGCGCTCAACGACTGGGTGCTGCAAACCCGCGAAACCAGCGAACTGCGCCTGCAAACCGAGCAAATGGGCCGATCGCTCGCGCAATGGCTGCATAACCAGCGGCAGGACGACGCCGGACGCATTCCCGCAGTGCAACGGCTCATCGCCCTGCCCCCGACCTACCCCGTGGCCTACGCGCTGGCCGCCGCCAACACCCTGGCCCCGGTGCGCGACGCGCTGCTCGCCTACGCCTTTGGCTGGGCGGAAAACATGGTGCAGGCCGCGCTCAAAGCCATGCCGCTGGGCCAAAGCGCGGGCCAGCGCATCCTGGCGCGGCTCGCCGCCGCCATTCCCGCCGCCGCCGAGCACGCGAACGCGCTGATGGACAGCGAACGCCAATCCTTCTCGCCCATGCTCGCCATTTTGTCGGCGCGGCACGAAACGCAATACTCCCGGCTCTTTCGATCATGACGCTGCACCACATCCCCCACCGCAGCAAGCCCCTGCCCCCGCTGCGCGTGGGCATAGGCGGCCCCGTGGGCTGCGGAAAAACCACGCTGCTGGAAATGCTGTGCAAGGCGATGCGCGGGCGCTACGAGCTCATCGCCATCACCAACGACATCTACACCAAGGAGGACCAGCGCCTGCTGACCCTCAGCGGCGCACTGCCCGCGGAACGCATCCTGGGCGTGGAAACCGGCGGCTGCCCGCACACCGCGATCCGCGAGGACGCATCCATCAACCTCGAAGCCATCGACCGCATGCTCGCGCAGTTCCCCGACACCGACCTGGTGTTCGTGGAAAGCGGCGGAGACAACCTGGCCGCAACCTTCAGCCCGGAGCTCTCGGACCTCACGCTCTACGTGATCGACGTCGCCGCGGGCGAAAAAATCCCGCGCAAGGGCGGCCCCGGAATCACCAAGAGCGACCTGCTCATCATCAACAAAACCGATCTGGCCCCCCACGTCGGCGCCAACCTGGACGTCATGCACGCCGACACCCTGCGCATGCGCAGCACCGCCCAGGGCATCAAGCCCTTTGTGATGAGCAACCTGAAAACCCTGGCGGGACTGGCCGACATCGTGGCCTTCATCGAGACCCGGGGCCTGCTGCCCAAAACAGCACCCCCGGGCGCTTGATCGCAGCATAGAATGCGCGCGCAGACTGGGGGATTGAACGACAGTTGCAGGAAGCGTGGCCGAGCGGTTGAAGGCACTGGTCTTGAAAACCAGCGACGGGTGACCGTCCGTGGGTTCGAATCCCACCGCTTCCGCCAAGATCGAGACCCACTCGCAGTCGCAAGCACGAGGACTTGACACCGAATCGGTCAGAGCCGTAGCGCAACTGGCCACTTGTCGAATTCGCTGGGGTACACGCTGTGCTCTTGCTCACCTCGTTCATCGCCGCCGTGGCGATCACAGCCTCCAGCCGAGCGGGCGCATTCCAGCGTCCCCGCTGCAACACCCACTTCCTGCGCAACCACTTGCCGTGTTGCGCTGTGCGGCAGCAGCAATCTTGCATCCCCGTCTGCTTTATAAAACGATGATAAGATCAAGCTATTCCTTTTTTAAAAATTAAAATTCCTTTAAAATCAAATACTTACGTGGATTTTGGACGAAATGAACGATGTTCAATCAGATTTAGCCCAGTTGACCCGGCTTGCACTTGCAGAGCAGACGGAGGATGTGCGGCTGTTCGTGGCGCGGCTCGTGCGCAAGTACCGCAGCACCGATCCGGATCTGGCTGAACGAATGAACCTGTACCTGCGGACGAAGGCACCTCGCGCGGCCCTCATGCGCAAGGTCGCGTCGGCACCCATCTCCTCAACACAGCCCCTGCCAGTGGATGACGAATCAAGGCTGTCGCTGTTGAAGGTATTCAAAGACGGGCCCGATCGAGAGCAACCGCTGCTCGCGCTCGACCTGGAAGAAACCTTGAGCCAATTGATCCAGGAACGCCGCCAGGCGAAGCGCTTGGCATCGATGGGGCTGAATCCCACCCGCTCCGCCATCTTTGTCGGTCCCCCCGGTGTCGGCAAGACGCTGACGGCGCGCTGGGTGGCCTCTCAACTGGACGTCCCGCTGTATGTGCTCGACCTGACCGCCGTCATGAGCAGCCTGCTGGGGCGCAGTGGCAGCAACCTGCGCGCAGCCCTCGATTTCGCCAAACGCAGTCCCTGCGTGTTGTTGCTTGACGAGATCGACGCCATTGCCAAACGTCGCAGCGACGATGCCGATGTCGGTGAGCTGAAACGGCTGCTCACCGTCCTCCTGCAGGAGGTCGACGAATGGCCCGCCACCGGATTGCTGCTGGCGGCCACCAATCATGCGGAGTTAATCGACCCGGCGATCTGGCGGCGCTTCGATCTGGTGATCCACTTCAAGGTCCCGGAAATGCCCGCCGTCAAGCAGGCGATCAAGCGTTTTCTCGGGTCGGACCATGCCCTGTTCAGTCGCTGGATCGACATCCTGACCTTCGTCTTCCACGGCGAGTCATTCAGCGACATCGAACGGGATATCCAACGCTTCCGGCGCACTGTTGCGTTGGGCAGAGCATCAGACACCGACCTGATCGAAGAGTTCATCAAATCGCACGCATTCGTCCCGGGTCGTACCGTCATGAATCCCATTGGTCGCACCGTCAGGGAGTTTGGCCTGGGTCGCGTCGTCATGCCTGAACTGGGTCGCATCGTCAGAGAGTCTGGCCTGGGTCGTACCGTCATGCCTGAACTGGGTCGTACCGCCATGGAGCGCCAAGGTCGCATCAATCTGGCGGTGCTGCTGGCCAAGCAGACACATATGTCGCAACACACGATCTCCGACATCACTGGCGTGAGCCGCGACACCATCCGCAAGCACACCAGCGAGCAGTCAACCACAGCCAAGAAAACCTCAAAAGGAAAGTCTGACGCATGAGTCCAACCAATTTTCTGATCGGACGTGGCGAACTGCTGACCCATGACATCAAGGGACCAGGGCGCATGCCTGGCGACAAGGCCAAGGTGTACTCCTTCGAACAAGCCATGCATCGGCTGGAACCTCAATTCGCGGCGACCGCCGCCGCGCTCGACGCCATGCCTTCGCACGCATGCCCCGATGACTTCGGTGTTGCCCGGCTGACGATGAACCCCAGCTACATCGCCAGGTCATTTTTTCCGGTGGCGCTGTTGCGCATGGCCCGCTTGGAGTCGGTCGGTAGCCGAACCGTGAAGGTGACGCCCGACGGCTGGACCAAGAAAGGCGTACCGAAGGAATGCACGACAACGGAATTGTTCGTCGCCGGCAAGCGCGAAGTATTTCACCACCTCAATGACCATATTCAGCAAATCGCCCCCAAATCCAGGGAAGCGCTGGACTTGGCGCGGATTGAGCGGTTCTCTGTATTCGCGCCCCGCGAGCGCATTGCCGACTATGGCAGCACCAAGGATCGCTTCTTCGAAGTGATCACCCATTTGTCCGATGAAAATTTCGTTCAGCAAGCATTCATGAGGTATGCCAAAGAGGTGGGCTTCAAGGTTCACGACGATCTTGGCTTCACGGTGGGCAACCTGTGGTTCGTGCCCGTCGAAGGCAGACATGACCACATTGAACAGCTTGCAAAATTCGTATTCGTGCGCGTCATCCGTCCTGTGCCCAAACTGCGCGGCATGCGGCCGGCGCAGCACACGGGGAATGTGACGGTCGGCTGTGACCTGCCGATCGAACAACCGCTGTCATCGGAACCCAAGGTCGCCATCCTTGATGGCGGTTTACCCAAACAACACGCGATCGACCGGTGGTTGCGCTCGTACCGCGTCATGGATCAGAACGCGCAGGACGACCCGGCGGGTTTGGCGCATGGACTGGCCGTCAGTTCTGCCTTCTTGTTTGGTCCGATCCAGCCAAACGGTATTGCCGCTCGCCCCTTCGCCTACGTCGATCACTTGCGCGTGCTCGACAAGGACACCGAGAAGGAAGATCCGTTGGTGTTGTACCGGGTCCTGGGTTTCATCGAAGAAGTCCTGCTCTCGCGGCAGTACCAGTTCATCAACCTCAGCCTGGGGCCGGACCTGCCGATCGAGGATACCGACGTACACGCTTGGACCTCGGTCATCGATGACCTGCTGAGCGATGGCGACACCCTGATGACTGTCGCCATCGGCAATAACGGTGAAATGGATCGATCCTCCGGCAATGCCCGCGTGCAGGTGCCTTCGGACTGCGTCAATGCGCTGGCCGTCGGC
>NZ_AFAL01000373.1 GCF_000193225.1 Verminephrobacter aporrectodeae subsp. tuberculatae At4
ATCAAACTCGCAGGTGCCACCCGGGATGCCGATGCGGCTGCGAATGCTCATCAGCCAGTCGTTTTCCGTGAGCGCATGGCCGGCTTTTCCGGTCTGGGCATTGAGCGCCGCGAAGCAGTGCTGGAGTTGGGCAATCACCGCGTCCAGCGCCTCCTCCGAAATCGACGGGTTGCCGCGGTAACTGTCGAACTGGTGCCGGTGCTTTTCAAGGTCCTTGAGAACGTCCGACTTCAGGTCGACGCGCGCGGCCACGTCCATGATCTCGAAGATCGTGGCGATTGCAAAATGGTGGTCGAGCGCATGCTCACGGGGAACCAGTTCCCCCAACCGGCGAAACAACTGCTCGAGCCGCAAATAGGTTCTGAGGCGTTCGTTGAAGGGGTATTCGTAGAGGATCACGCTGGCGGGTTTCCTGGGAACTCGGGGCGTATTCTGGCGCTGGCGGTGCTACCTGCCAAGCTTGGGCAGTGGTTACACCCGCATCATAGCCCGAACAATGTGGCCATTTGGCGCACCTGGGCCTGCAGCGCCTGCGTGCCGTCGGCGTCGTTGGCAATCACGACGTCGGCCACAGCCCTGCGCGCGCTGCGGCTGGCCTGCGCCGCGATGATGGCCTGCACCACGTCCCGTGCCAGACCGCTGCGGCGCAGCACCCGCGCGATCTGCGTCTCGGCGCAGCAGTCCACCACCAGCACCGCGTCCAGGCGGCGGGCCCAGCGGCCCGATTCCGCGAGCAGGGGAATGTCGAACACGATCAATGCCGCGCCCTGGTCTGCGGCCTGCCGTGCCAGCAAATCGCTGTGCGACATGACCAGCGGGTGCACGATGCCCTCGAGCCGGGCACGCTCCTGCGGAAGGGAAAACACCAGGCGGCGCATGCGCGCGCGATCGAGTGCGCCGTTGGCGTCCACGTACTCGGCGCCAAAGGTGGCGCGGATGGCCTGCATGGCGGCGCCCTGCGGTCCCGTGACTTCCCGGGCAAGCTGGTCCGCGTCGATCAGCGCCGCGCCCAGCGCCGCGAGCATGCCCCCGACCGTGCTCTTGCCGCTGCCGATGCCGCCGGTCAAACCCAGGCGCAGGGGTCGCGGACGAAGCGCCATGGCCGCTCAAAGCCCCACGAATTGCAGCACCGCGTCCAGGATGGCCTGCGGTCCGAAAACCAGCGCAGTGAACCCGGCGCCCGCGAGAAACGGCCCGAAAGGAATATAGCCGCCCTCGCGCAGCGCGCTGAGCAGTTTCAGCACAATGCCAATGACCGCACCGATGACCGAAGACAGCAAAATGATCGGCACCAGCGCCTGCCAGCCGAACCAGGCACCCAGGGCGGCGAACAGCTTGAAGTCGCCGTACCCCATGCCTTCCTTGCCCGTGGCGCACTTGAAGCCCCAGTAGACGAGCCACAGCGACAAGTACCCCGCCGCCGCGCCGACCACCGACGCGTACAACGGCACCGCGATCCACTGCATGGCAGACGCCAGCAGCCCGGCCCAGAGCAGGGGCAGGGTGATGTCGTCGGGCAGCAGGGTCGTGTCCCAGTCAATACACGTCAGGGCGATAAGCGCCGCGCAGAAGCCGCACCAGGCCATTCCCGCGGCCGAAATGCCCCAGCGCTGGAGGCAAAAGAAGAAAACCGCGCCGGTCACCGCTTCGACCAGCGGGTAGCGAATGCTGATGCGCGTCTTGCAGGCCGAGCACCGGCCGCGCAAAAACAGGTAGCTCAGTATCGGGACGTTCTCGTACCAGCGCACCGCGTGCCCACAGGAAGGGCAGCGCGAGCGCGGGGTCATCAGGTTGAAAACCTCCTGCGCAGCGGCGGGGGGGCTTCCCCGTGATTCGGGGTGTCCCATGCCAACGCCGCGCGCTCCGCGGCCCATTGCCGTTCCATCATCTTTGGCAGACGGTAGATCACCACGTTCAAGAAACTGCCAAAAAGCAAACCGAGCACCCCCCGAGGACCGGGCCCCACCAGGCATCCAGCGCCATCACACGATCTGACCCAGTTTGAAGATCGGCAGGTACATCGAGATGACGATGCCGCCGATGAGTCCACCGAGAAAAACGATGATGATGGGCTCCATCAGGCTCGACAGGCCCGCGACCATGTCGTCCACCTCGGCCTCGTAGAAGTCGGCCACCTTTCCGAGCATATGGTCGATGGAGCCGGATTCCTCGCCAATGGCGCACATCTGGAGCACCATGCTTGGAAAGAGGTTCGCGCTCCCCATGGCCGCGGTCAGGCTGGTTCCGGTGGAGACTGCCTGCTGGATTTTTTCGGTCGCGATGGAGTAGACGGAGTTACCTGCCGCCCCTCCCACGGAGTCCAGGGCTTCAACCAGGGGGACACCTGCGGCAAACATGGTCGACAGCGTCCGCGTCCAGCGCGCAATGCACGATTTGTCTATGAGCTTCCCGAAAATCGGGACGTGCAGCATGAAGCGATCCATGAATCTTTGAAACTCCTCACTCCGCCGCCATAGTTGCCTGAGAAAGAAAAATCCCCCGATCGGGGCACCCAAGACCAGAAACCACCATCTGACGAAAGCATCACTGATGCCCATCACAATCAGGGTCGGGGCCGGAAGGTCGGCGCCGAAAGAGGTGAAAACCTGTTTGAACGCAGGAATCACGAAAATCATGATGATCACCACCACCGCGAAGGCCACGATGACGACGGAAATGGGGTACATCAGCGCAGATTTGATTTTTGACTTCATCCCCTCGACTTTCTCCATGTATATGGCCAGTCGATCCAGCAAAGTTTCCAAAATACCCGCTGCTTCCCCGGCTTCAACCAGGTTGCAATAGAGGGTGTCAAAATACAGGGGATATTTTCTGAAGGCATCGCTGAGCGCCGTACCGGTCTCGATGTCGGACCGGATGTCGTCGAGCAGCTTGGTTACGCTGGGGTTGGCATTTCCTCTGCCCGTGATGTCGAAAGCCTGAAGCAGTGGAACCCCGGCCTTCATCATCGTCGCCAGCTGCCGGGTGAAGAGTGCGATGTCTTTTTTCTTGATCTTTTTGCCGGCGCGCATGGCGCGTTTTTTGATCTTCGCGGGAATGATTCCCTGGCGGCGCAGACTCGCCTGGATCTGATTTTCGCCAATGGCGCGCAACTCGCCCTTGACGATTTTCCCGTTGCGGTCCTTGCCCTCCCATTCGAAGACAAAATCCTTGATGTTTTTTTGGAGGATACTGCGGTAGCCATTTTGCCCTCACCAGTCGATGTTATGCGTTAATTGGTGACCGCCAGGACTTCCTCGAGAGAAGTCAGGCCGAGTTTGACTTTGTGCAGCCCTGACTCCCGCAGTGAGCGCACGCCCTCGACGCGTGCCTGCGCTGCGATCTCCAAGGCACTTCCGTCCCGAAGAATGATGCGTTGGATGTCCTCCGATATGGGCATGACCTGATAAATTCCGACCCGGCCCTTGTAGCCATTGTTGCAGGCAGAACAACCGACGGGGCTATAAGTAACCCAGGATCCATCGACATCCTCCTCTGCATAGCCGGCACTCAGCAAGGCTTCGTAGGGGATGTCCGCAGGGGTCTTGCAGGCCGGGCACAATCTTCGCGCCAAGCGCTGCGCCGTGATCAAGATGACGCTGGACGCAATATTGAAGGGCGCAATTCCCATGTTGCGCATCCGGGTCAGGGTCGTTGGCGCGTCATTCGTATGCAGGGTGGAGAGTACCAAATGCCCGGTTTGTGCCGCCTTGATCGAGATGTCGGCAGTCTCCAAATCCCGGATTTCACCGACCATGATGATGTCGGGATCCTGGCGCAGAAAGGATTTCAGGGCGACGGCAAAGGTCAGACCGGCCTTGTCGTTGACGTTCACCTGGTTCACGCCGGGGAGGTTGATTTCAGCCGGGTCCTCTGCCGTGGCAATGTTCACGCCCGGCTTGTTCAGAAGATTCAGGCAGGTGTACAGGGACACGGTTTTCCCGGAACCGGTAGGGCCCGTCACCAAGATCATTCCGTAGGGGCGGCCAATGGCCTGCAGGAGTTTCCCCTTCTCTGCGGGATCATAGCCCAGCGCATCGATGCCGAGTTTGGCACTGCTCGGGTCCAGGATACGGATGACGATCTTCTCGCCAAACAGGGTGGGCAGGGTGCTGACCCGGAAGTCGATTACGCGGTTCGGGCCCACTTTCAGCTTCATGCGCCCGTCCTGCGGAATCCGTTTCTCCGATATGTCCAGGCGCGAAATGACCTTGATGCGCGACGCCAGCTTGTCCCGGATCGCCACGGGTGGCGAGGCGATCTCACGCAACTCGCCATCGATGCGGAAGCGCACGCGGTATTGGTGTTCATACGGCTCGAAATGCAAATCGGACGCGCGCATGTTGAAAGCGTCGAGGAGCATTTTGTGAAGAAACTTGACGATGGGTGCATCTTCGACCTCGGTGAGGCCCGTCTCCGCCTCGTCTGGCGCATCCTCGATCTTCAAATCGTCGAATTCGAAGTCACCGCCTGAACTGACGATATCCTCCATGGATTCGCTGGCCGATTTGCTGGTTTCTTCGACCAGGCGACACAGCTTGTCGTACTCTGCAACGATCCAGTCAACGCCCGTCTGGGTCGCAAAATTGATTTTTTCTGCGGCCTCCTGATCCGTCGGATCGGCGGTGGCAATAATCAGGCGATTATTGCGTTTGCGCAGGACGATGACACGGTACGCCTGGCAGATCTTTCTGTCGAGCAGGTCCTTGGGCAGGCGCAGTGGGTCGATCGCGTTCAGGTCGAGCAGGGGGGCGCCAAAAACGCTGGAAACCGTATGCGCCAAATCGGCGGAGGATACCGTTCCGGAGCCGGTTAATTCGGCAATAAAACTGGTGCGGCTGGTTTGTGATTTTTTGTAAATGTCTTCGGCCTGCTTTTGCGTCAGCTTGCCAACGGACATCAGGGCCCTGCCCAAGCCGGGAAGGGCCACTGCAGAGGCTTCTTTGGAGGGAGTATCAACAGCAGCCATGCAACCGATAATGTGTCAGGTGTGGAAGAGAAAGCGCCCACTATCATCACCGATCGGGCGCTGGCTGTACAGGGTCGATATTGGAAACTATTGGCAATTGCACCACAGAACGGGGGGGCAATGCGGGACGCGCGACCGGCTTATGGTGTCGGGCTCGGACCGAAACAACGCCCGGCAAACGGCGCCCGGGTCGCATCCTCGATGCGCAGGCCCTCGTTCCATTTCGCCATGCGCTCGGACCGCGCAAAAGAGCCCACCTTGAGCTGGCCGGCGTTCCAGCCGACCGCCAGATGGACGATGCTGGTGTCCTCGGTCTCCCCGGAGCGCGCCGAGACGACGGTGCTCCAGCCCGCCGCCTGCGCGGCGTCCAGCGCGGCGCGGGTCTCCGTCACCGTACCGGCCTGGTTGGGCTTGATCAGGGCGCAGTTGCACGCCCCCAGGGCGGCTGCCTGGCGCACGCGCGGCGCGCTGGTCACCAGATAATCGTCGCCGATGATCTGCACCCGCTGGCCAAAGCGGCGGGTGCATTCGATCAGGCCGGCCTCGTCGTCCTCGGCCAATGGGTCTTCGATCGAGACGATGGGGTAGGCATCGATCCATTGGCCCAGCATGTCGATCATTTCGGTGGTGTCGAGCACGCGGTTTTCCAGGCCGAGCCGGTAGCGTCCGCCACTGCGCAATTCGCTGGCCGCGATGTCCAGCGAGATGGCCATCTGGGCATGCGCAAGGCCGGCCACCCCGATGGCGCGGGTGAGCATTTCCAGCGCTTGCTCGTTGGCGTCGAACAGCGGCCAATAACCGCCCTCGTCCGCCACCCCGGCCTGTTTGCCGGCGGCCTTCATCAGGCTGCCGGCGGCCAGATACACCTCGGCGCACCACTCCAGCGCCTGGTCAAAACTCTGCGCGCCCAGGGGCATCACCATGAAGTCCTGGATGTCCACGCGCCGCCCCGCATGCGCGCCGCCGCCGAAAATCTGGATCTCCGGCAGGGGCATGCGCAGCGCCCTGCCTTGCGCCGCGTATTCCCACAGCGGCTGCCGGTTCGACGCCGCGGCCGCGTGCATCGCGGCCAGGCTCACGGCGATGGTGGCGTTGCCGCCCAGGCGCGCCTTGGTCGGCGTGCCGTCGAGCGCGATGAGCCGGGCGTCGAGCACGGCCTGCTGCATCGCGTCCATGCCGATCATGGCCTGCGCGATCTCGCCGTTCAGATGCGCCAGCGCCGCGCTGACGTCGAAACCGCCGAGTTTCTGGCCGCCATCGCGCAGGTCCACCGCCTCGCGCGACCCGCGCGAGGCCCCGGCGGGCGCCAGACCGCGCCCCAGGCTGCCGTCCGCCAGGGTGACCGTCGCCTCCACCGTCGGGCGGCCCCGCGAATCCCAGATGCGGCGCCCGCGGACCTGCCGGATGATGCTCTTGCCCATGGTGTGCACTCCTTGTTCGTTCTGCTTGCGCATGTTGCCGCTTTTGCCAAAGGGGCCTCCATCACAAGCCGATTTCCTTGGCCCAGGCGGCGCGTACCTGCGCCAGCCGCTGCGGCGGCGTTTGCAGCAGCGGCACGGCCAGCGCGCGCACCTGCTGCTTTTGCGCGGCCTGCGTCACGTATTCCACCGGCGACTTGCCGTCCACCCGCGCCAGGAACAGGCCCGGCAGCAGGCGCGCGCTGCGCTCCTCGATGCACGTGCGCGGCTCCCAGTCCACGCCGTCCAGATAGGCTGCCGCGAGCGCGTCGAAACACGCCAGAAAGGCGGCCGCGTGCGCGGGGCGCCACAGGCACTTGAGCAGCATGTGGTTCAGGCAGAACGCCAGGTCGAAGGCCGGGTCACCGTACCAGGCGCATTCGGCGTCGAGAAACACCGGGCCCTGCGGGCCGCGCAGGATGTTTTTCGGGCTCACGTCGCCATGCACCAGCGCGCACCGGGTGGCGCCCGTGCGCTGCGCCAGCGCGCGCAATGGCGCCGCGCATTCGGGGTGCTTCTCGCTGGTGGCGAGCAAATAGGCTTCGAGGCGGATCGGGAAAAAATCTGCTCGGTGGCAAAGCGTTGCGCCATGTCGGCGCGCCCTGCGGTCGCCGCATGGATGCACGCCAGCGCCTGCCCGACCGATGCCGCGAACGCGGCGTCTGCCTGTCCGTCGCGCAGCTGCGTCTTCCACAGCGGGTATTGCGCCGGCGGCAGGTACTCCATGGCGAACCAGCCTTCGTGCGCATGATCGGCAATGATTCTCGGCACCGCCCGCGGCAGCAACTGGCCCACGACCGCGAACCAGTCCGCCTCGCTGCGGTTGCGCTCCACCGGCGCGTGCCATTCGACCGTGACCTTGAGCCTGGGCAGCGCGCGCTTGACGCAAAAGCGCCGCTCCCCGCAGTGCACCAGAACGATGTCGGAAGACACCCCGCCGGTCAGCGGCTCGATCGACGGCGTCTCGTCCGCGGCAATCAGCCCCGCCCGGCGAAAAGCGGCGAGCCATTCCTGCTCGGCGCTCATCGCTGCGCCGCAGCCGCGAAGGGGGGACGCGGCTCAGAATTTCCCATACGCGAGATACGCATCGACAGGGTCCATTCCGCCGCGGATCGCGTCGCGCACCTTGTTCTCGGTGCATGCCACTTCCTCGGTCCGGGTGATCGCCTCCTGCGCTACTTCCTGGGGGATCACGACCACGCCGTCGCGGTCGCCGAGGACGTAGTCGCCGGTGCGGATGGTCACGGTGCCAATGGTCACGGGCTCGGCGTAGCGGTCCGGAATCCAGCGCGAGACGATGTCCAACGGGGTGAAGAAGGCATGGAACACCGGGAATTTCTGCTCCAGGATGAAGTCCGTATCGCGGCAGCCGCCATCGACGATGTAGCCCAGAACGCCCTTGTTTTTCAGCGTCTCGCTCGAGAGCTCGCCCATGAGCGCGACTTCGTGGTTATTCGGCTGGCAGACGACGACGTGCCCCGTGGGCGCCCTGGACAGCAGTCGGGTCCAGCCGAGCAGGGTGTCGTGGCGTGACTGCGTGCGATCGATGTGGCCGCTCACGGTCCACGCCGGGCCGGCGGTCTTGATCCCCGGGTCGAGCGGGCGGATTCCCGGGGGCAGCACGCAGTTGTCCATGCCCATCGCGCGCAATACGTCGTGGATCGCGCCGGTATAGCACGCGGATAAACGCTGGGTCAGGTTGGTCATGGCAGCAGGGGGATGTGTGTAGCGCCCATCGGGGCAAGGTCTGGATCGACGGGGTCAACTCTTGACGGCGCCCTCGGTGAGGCCGGACACCATATAGCGCTTGAAGACGTAGTAGATCGCCGCCGGCGGCAGCGCGTAGAGCAGGCCGGTGGTCATCAGCAGTTCCCAGGGGGAATCGTCCGCCGCGAGAAAGTTGCCCAGGGCCACGCCCAGGGTCACGCTGGTGTCCTTGGAGAGCAGCAGGAAAGCGTACAGGTACTCATTCCACGCGAGCAGCAGCGCGTAGGTTCCCACCGCCACCAGCGAGGGCATCATCAGCGGGAGATAGACCAGGCGCAGCAGCTGCAGCGGCGTGGCACCGTCCATGATCGCCGCCTCGTCGAGCTCGTAGGGCAGTTTGTCGGAAGCCTGCTTGAGCACCCAGATCGCGTAGGGCGAGGCGATCGTGACCATCGCCAGAATCAGCGACCACTGGCTGTTGAGCAGGCCATAGTTGCCCATGGTCTTGTACATCGGCACGGCGAGAAACGCGGCCGGGATGAAATAGGTGAACAGCGCCAGGTTCATGATGCTGCGCCCGCCCCGGACCTTCAGGCGGCTGATGGCGAACGCGGCACCGGTGGCGACGATCAGCGTGATGGCACCCGCGGCCACGGCGATGAACAGCGAATTGCCCATCTGCAACCAGAAATGGTTCAGATAGTGATGCTGCTGGCGAAACACCACGCTGAAATTGTGCAGCGTCGGATGCTCCGGCCAGAGCCTGCCCGACAGGGCCGATTCCTTGGGCGAGATGGTGAACAGCACCAGGTGGTAGATCGGGATCAGGGTCCAAAACAGCACCGGGATGCCGATCAGCAAGAGCCGGGCCTCGGCGCCGACCTTGCGCCAACTCAGGCGCCTTGCAAGCATTGCGGTGGTGGCGCTCATTTGGACAATCGCTTCATCATGAAATACACCAGGGGCAGCATCAGCGGCAGGACGACGACGATGCAGGCCATGGCCATGTCCACCTCGTCCAGGCGCAGGTAGCGAATGCCCAGCGTGGCCACCACGTGCGTCAGGTCGGCGGGCGCGCCGCCGGTGAGCAGGTAGACGCTGTTGAAGTCGCCCAGGGTCCAGATCATCGAAAGAATGGTCGAAGTCAGGTACAGGGTCTGCATCGACGGCCAGGTGATGAAACGGAATTTTTGCCAGCGGCTCGCGCCGTCCATGGCCGCCGCCTCATAGAGTTCGCCGGGAATTGTCAGGCGGCCGGCAAGCAGGATCAGCGTCCAGAACGGCAGCGTCTTCCAGATATGCACGAGGATCGCCAGCGTGAGCGCCAGGGTGGGTTGGTTGAGCCAGTTCGGTCCGTCCTCGGCGGTGAGGCGGAAAATCAGTGAATTGATCAGCCCCCACTCCGGGTTGAGCATGAAGCGCAGCGAGAGGATGGTGGGAATCGAGGGCATCGCCCAGGGCAGGATGAACAGCAGCGACAGCCCCTTGATCCAGGCGCGCGCCTGCATGAAGAAGCCCGAGAGAAACAGCGCGACCGCCATCTTGGCATTGATGCCGAGCACCAGAAAGGCCAGGGTATTGACGAGCGAGCCGAAAAACACCGGGTCGTTGAACAGCTTCACATAGCTCGCCGGATGGCGCGCCAACCACAGGCCGTAGCACACCGGATAGAGCACGAAGACCAGGAACACCAGCAGATAAGGCGTGACCAGCACCAGGCCCCAGACCTGCCAGGAGTTCAGGGGCCGCCGGGTCGCCGGCCCGGGGACCGACTCAGGCAAGGCAATGGAGGACATGTCGGATATACGCCCCTCAGCCCGCCACGGCCTTGATGCGCGCGATCATTTCATCGACCGCCTTGTCCACCGGCAGCTTGTCGTTGACGATCCGGCTCATCGCCTTGGCCCAGACGTTCTCGTTGTTGAGCACCGTGAACCGGTAGTTCTTGGTGAATTCGAACGGGACCGTTCCGGCGGCGAACTGCTCGAACACCGACTTGCGGTGCCGGTCCTCCTGCCAGAACGCCCTGGCCTGCCCCTCCCGGGTCACCGGAAACCAGCGCCCGAGCGCGCCTTCCACGTAGGGCGTGAGGTTTTGTTCGAGCAGCATAAAGCCCACGAAATCCCGCGCCAGCGCCTTGTTTTTCGAAGCGTTGAAGATCACCCCCAGTTTCACCGCCGTGCGGTAGACCATCTTCGAGCCGTCCGGCTTGTCCGGAAAGCCCAGGGTGTAGATGTTTTCCTCGTAGTTCTTTCTCGCCACGCTGCGCTGCGCGTCCGTGAGCGCCGTGTTGTTCATGTCGTCGAGCCACTTGGCAGCGATCGAAATGGTCGCGTTATGCGTCATCAGGATGGTCTTGTTGTGGAACGAGACGTTGTTCTCCGGGTCCTTCCAGCTGGTCGCGGAAGGCGGGGTGCAAGCCTTCTGGTACGGCATGACGTAATCGCTCATCGCCTTGATCAGGCCGGCCCTGACCTTCGGATCGTCCACCAGCAGCTTGCCGTCGTCGTCGACCAGTTTGACGTTGTAGGCGTCCATGAAGGTGAGGAAGGAGTAGAACGCGTCGCTGGAATCGACGCCCATCGGCACGCCGATGGCAAAGACGCGCTCACCAGTGGCCCGGCGGTACGCCGGCTGCACTTTCTCGCACCAGAATTTCCAGTAGTCGTTCCACCGGGTGGGCAGGTCGCTGATCTTGTAGCCGGCCTTGGCGAGCATGTCGGACCAGACCTCAATGTGCATGGTCTGCTGCTTCAGCGGAAAGGCGTAGTAGGCGCGCTTCCTGGCCTTGTCGTTCTGGAGGTAGGCGGTCTCCAGGGTGTTCCTGGCAAAGCGCTCCTTGATCGGCGTGAGGATGTCGCTGATGTCTTCGAGCTTGCCCTCGAAAGCCCACTTGCCCGCGACCTGGAAGTCGTAGACGCTGGCGTAGGCCACGTCCGGCGGGCTGCCCGAATCGAGCGCGGAAACGGTCTTGGGGATCATGTCCTGGATCGGGTACTGCGAGAGTTCGACCTTGGCGCCAGTCTTCGCCTCGAACTTCCGGATCACGTCGTACAGCGCATCGTCTTCGGACTTGTAGAACCCCCGCTCCCACCAGACAGTGAGTTTTTGCTGTGCCTGCGCGGCACCTGCGCCGCACAGGAGTGCCACACCCGCAAGCAGGGCCGCTGCGGTCTTCTGGAACTGCATTTGTCTCCCTCCACAGAACGTGCTTTGAAACACCCGGACGCCGATGCGTTCGGCCTGCCCGGCCAAGCGCGCGAAAACCATTTCAGCGATCCGAATGGTGGCTTGCGCTCCCGGGAAATGCAATAGCGCAATGCGGCGCGGGATTACGGATTAACCCGCGTTGCCGTGCAGACAGGTCCAACCGCCCGTGACCAGGTTCGGGCTGGCCGTGCGTCTGCGAATGCTGGCGGCGCGGCGCACGCTCTGCGGCGGGCCTACTCGCCGAACTGAGCGATCAAGGCGCCGAGCGGCAGTCGCCCGTGCAAGCCGATCGCCACCACCGCCGCCGCCCCGCCCGCAGGCGCTGCCGAGCGGCGCAGCGACGCATGCCGCCCGGCGAACTGAAGTTCCGACCACTCCGACTCGCCGGTGCGCAGCAAGGCCTTGAGCCGCAGCAGGCCGGCAGGCGGCGCAGCGGCCCACTGGCGCAAGGCAGCCGCGTCGAAGAGGTGCGAGGGGCGTGCCGACCAGTTCTGGAAGATCGACCCGTGTGCGGGATCACCGTGATCCGGATGCGCGCAATCAGGGTCGCATGCATGCGCGCTCCCCAGCGTCTCGACGGGACCCGGCCCGGCCGTGAGCGCGGGGCCGCGCAGCAGCACGGGCGGAACCTGCGCCTGCACTGTTTCAAACTGCGGCGTGGCGGGTGCAAGGGCGGACACACGTGCGCGCACGCGCGCCAGTGCGCCGGCATCCACCGCGTCGACTTTGTTCAACACGATCAGGTCGGCGGATTTCAACTGGCGCAGCATCGTGTCGGCGAGCAGCGGATCGGCCAGATGGCCCAGCAGCGCTGCCGCGTCCACCAGCACGGTCACGTCACCCAGGCTCAGGCCGGGGTCGGCCAGGCCGATCTGCGCGATGCGCCACGGGTCTGATACACCGCTGGCCTCGACCACCACGGCATCGAAGGGCGCGTGAGACGCCAGCACATCGATGAACGCACGCGACAGGTCGTCGCCGATCTGGCAGCACACGCAGCCGTTGCTGAGCGCGATGGTGTCGCCGCTGCGGGATTCGATGAGATCGGTGTCGATGTTCAGCGCGCCGAAATCGTTCACGAGCACGGCGATGCGCTCGCCCCGCGCGGCGCGCAGCCAGTGGTTGAGCAGCGTCGTCTTGCCGGCGCCCAGGAAGCCGCCGATGACGGTGAGCGGGATGCGCCGCGAGCCAAGGGTCATGCGCGCATCAGCCCGGGTTCGCGGGAAACACCCGGCCGGACAGCACCGTGCCCCACACGCGCGCATCCTTGAGCGTCGCCGGGTCCATGGTGAATGGGTCGTCTTCGAGCACGCAGAAGTCCGCGCGCTTGCCGCATTCGATGCTGCCGATCTCGTGGTCGAGCTTGAGCGTCCACGCGGCGCCCAGCGTGACGGCGCTCAGTGCCTGGGCCACGGTGATCTTCTCGTTCTCGCCCAGCACGCGGCCCTTGGGCGTGATGCGGTTGACCGCGCACCAGGCGGTGAAGAGCGGGCCGAGCGGCGTGACGGGCGCGTCGGAATGAATGGCCAGCGGCACGCCAGCCGCCAACGCGCTGCCACAGGCGTCGAGCCGGTTGGCACGGTCGGGGCCCATCGTCATCTCGTAGTGCTGGTCGCCCCAGTACCAGAGGTGGTTGGCGAACAGGTTGGCACACAGCCCGAGCGCCGCCATGCGCTGGAACAGCGGCGCGTCGATCATCTGGCCATGCTGCAGCGTGTGGCGGTGATCCGGGCGCGGCGCCTGGGTCAGCACGCGCTCGATGGCGTTGATGGCGACCTCGCTGGCCTCATCGCCGTTGGTGTGCGTGTGGACGATCAGTCCGGCGCGGTGGTAGGTCTCGAAGTCGGTCTCGTACTGCGCCGGAGCGGTCACCCAGATGCCATTGGGCGCGCCGTTGAAGTGGCCGGGCCAACGCAGGCGCGCAGAGAAACCCTGGATGGAGCCGTCCAGCATCATCTTCACCAAGCCGTAGCGCAGGCGGTCGCTGTTGCGCGTCATCAGTGCCTTCACGTGGTCCGCGCCTTGGGGCGCACCGTACGGGCCGTGAAACGCCTGGAACGCAGGCAGGATGCGCACCGCAAAATCGTCGTCGGCCGTCACGTCCTCCAGCACCGCGCAATCGGCTTCGCCCAGCTTGTTGACCAAGTCGGTCGCGGTCGTCACGCCCTGCGTGCAGGCCAGCCGCGCGAACGCGCGCACGCCGGCTTGCGTCATGGGCGCCAGCAGGCCGGCGGTGCCGATCTTGCGCAGCACCAGATACATGGCGGCCGGCTCCTGCAGTTCGCCGGTGGGCTCGCCGGCCATCGGGCCGTCGGCAAACTTCACCACGCCCTCGACCTCGTTGTCGCGCGTGACCTCGGCGATGGCCAGCATCGGCGTGTTGACGTTCATCAGATGGCCGTTGGCGTGGCCGATCACGATCGGGTGGGTCGTGCTGGCGCAGTCCACGTGGGCCACCGTCATGCGCTCGCCGCCGAAGTAGATCGGGTCGAACCCCCAGGCGATGAGCGGCTCATCGTCGGGCACGCCATCGGCCGCCATCTGCGCCGCCACTTCGGAGAGCCGCTGCACCACGGCGTCCATCGACCGCAGGCCGGCCCACACCTTGCCCTGCGGGTCGCGCCGGTCAAACCAGCCGAGGTACGTCCAGTCCCACATGCTGCCTTCCTTCAGGTGGCAATGGCCTTCGACCAGCCCCGGCATCAGTACCTTGTCCGCGAAGCGCTCGTCGAGCGTGAACGCACCCCAGGCCTGTACGTCGGCCAGCGTGCCGACCGACAGCACCCGGCCGTCGCGCACGGCCACATGCGTGGCGCTCTCCTGCATCGGGTTCATCGTGATGATCTTGCGGGCGGTGTAGACGGTGATCGTGCTCATGGAGGCGTCGTGCTTGTCTGGAAGGAGGGGGATGGACGAGATCAGGCCGGCATCTGCAGCGGCGGGTGCGGCAGGCCGTCGATGACGTCGACGCGGCGGCAGCGCACCCAGTGGCCGGGCGCCGCTTCGCGCAACGGCGGCAGCTCGGCGGCGCAGGCTGGCTCCGTCACCGGGCAGCGCCCGGCGAAGCGGCAGCCCGAAGGCGGGTTGATCGGGCTCGGTGGGTCGCCGCTGAGCCTGATGCGTTGCGCCGCACGGCGGCGCCCGCCGCCCACCGTGGGCACGGCCGACATCAGCGCCACGCTGTAGGGGTGAAGCGGCTGCGCGAAGAAGGCGCGGCGCGGGGCGCGCTCGACGATCTGGCCGAGGTACATCACCGCGACGTCGTCGCAGATGTGCTCGACCACGGCCATGTCGTGCGAGATGAACAGGTAGGTCAGGCCCAGTTGCCGCTGCAGCCGCACCAGCAGATTCAGGATCTGCGCGCGGATCGCGATGTCCAGCGCCGACACCGGCTCGTCGCACACCACGAGTTCCGGGTTGGTGGCCAGCGCCCGTGCGATGTTGATGCGCTGGCGCTGGCCGCCGGAGAACTGATGCGGAAACAGATGCTGCTGCTCGGGCCGCAGGCCCACCGCCTCGAACAGTTCGCTGACGCGGGCGCTGCGCTCGTCCGGCGTGCCGACGTGCATCAGGTCGAGCGGCGCACGCACCGCGGCGCCGGCGCGTTCACGCGGGTTGAGCGACGAGAACGGGTCCTGGAAGATGATCTGCATGCGCTTGCGTGCCAGGCGCAGCGCCTCGCCTCGCATGTCGCCCAGGTTCATGTCGCCCAGCTGGATGTGGCCGGCCGTGATGGGCGACAGCCGCATCACCGCCAGCGCGGTGGTCGTCTTGCCCGAGCCCGATTCGCCGACCACGGCGAGCGTGGTGCCGCGGCGGATTTCGAAGGACATGCCGTCCACCGCCTGCACCACTTCGGGCGGTTTGCCCAGCCTGCTGCGCGGTCGGGGAAAGTGCACCTTCAGGTCTTGGACCGAGAGCAGCATGTCCGTGGATGTCATGTGGGTCATGCGGCCTCCGCGATCGTGTGCTCGGGTACCGCCGCGTGCAGCCAGCAGGCGGCGCCGTGGGGCGTGCCGCTGCCAGCGGCGGCTTCGTCGTCCAGCGCGAGCATGGGTGGCACCTCCCGGGCGCATCGCGCCATCGCCTGCGGGCAGCGCTCGCGGAAAGCGCAGCCCGTGCCCAGTTCCCGGATCGAAGGCACCACCCCCGCAATCTCGACCAGCTCGATGCGCTCTGCGGATGCAACACGGCTGCCGAGTTCCGGCAGGCAGTCGATGAGGCCGCGCGTGTAGGGGTGGCCGGGGTTGCCCAGCACCTCGTCGGGGGTGCCTTGCTCGATCACGCGGCCGGCATACATGACCATCACGCGGTCGGCCATCTCGGCCACCGCGCCCATGTCGTGCGTGATGAGCATGATGGCGCTGCCTTTCTCGTGCAGCAGGTCGCGCAGCAGGTCGAAGATCTGCGCCTGCACCGTCACGTCGAGTGCCGTGGTCGGCTCGTCGGCGATCAGGATGTCAGGCCGGCATGCCAGGGCCATCGCGATCATCACGCGCTGGCGCATGCCGCCCGAAAGTTGGTGCGGGTACTCGTCCACGCGCCGCTCGGGCGCGGGGATGCCCACCTGCTGCAGCATCTCGATGGCGCGTGCACGCGCGGCGTTGGCGTCCAGGCCGGCGTGCAGCCGCAGCGACTCACCGATCTGGTCGCCCACGGTGAACACGGGGTTGAGCGACGTCATCGGCTCCTGGAAGATCATCGAGATGCGGTTGCCGCGCACTTCGCGCATGCGCGCCTCGCTGACCTGCACCAGATCTTCGTCATGGAACATCACGCGCCCGCCGCTTATGCGCCCCGGCGGCGAGGGAATCAGACGCAGCAGAGCCAGCGCCGTCATGCTCTTGCCGCAGCCGGATTCGCCGACCACGCACAGCGTCTCGCCGGCGTTGATCTCGAAGTCGACGCTGTTGAGCACCAGCGCCTTGCCGCGCCGCGTCTTGAATTCGACGTGCAGGTCCTGCACGCGAAGGATGGCTTGTCGGGTTGACATCAGCGCTCCCGCAGCTTGGGGTTGAGTGCGTCGTTCAGGCCATCGCCGATCAGGCTGACGGCCAGCACGGTGATGAAGATCGTGGCGCCCGGAAATGCCACGGCCCACCAGCAACTGAGCACGTACTGGCGGCTCGACCCGATCATCAGGCCCCAGCTCATCTGGTTGGGCTCGCCCAGGCCCAGAAAGGAGAGCCCCGCCTCGAAAAGGATCGCGGAGCCGATGGCCAGCGTGGCCGACACCACCAGCGGCGGCAGGGCGTTCGGCACGATGACTTTCCAGATGATGCGTGCGTCGCGCGCTCCGATGGCCCGCTCGGCCCGCACGAATTCGAGACTGCGGAATTTCATGAACTCGGCGCGCGTGAGCCGCGCGGTGCCGGTCCAGCTGACGATGCCGATCGCGATGGTGACCGTGACCAGCGATGGCGAGAACAGCGCGACCACCACCATCGCGAACAACAGCGCCGGCAGCACTTGGAAGAACTCGGTCACGCGCATGAGCGCAGCATCGACCCTGCCGCCGTAGTAACCGGCGAAGGCACCCAGCGTGATGCCGATCAGCACCGACAGCAGCGCCGTCACGGCGCCGACCAGCAGCGTCGCGCGGCCCCCGTAGATGAGCGTGGTGAGCACGTCGCGGCCGAGGTAGTCGGTGCCGAGCCAGGCGTCTTCGCTGAACGGTGGGGTCAGCGGCGCGGCGCGGATCTCGAACGGGTCCGCGGCGTAGAGCCACGGCCCGGCGATGGCCACGACCAGAATGATCGCGAGCATGACCATGCCTGCGATGGCACAGGGGTTGCGCATGAACACGCGAAACGCCTCGACGCCGGGGCTTTCGACTTTCACGGGTGTGTGCTTCGGCGCGGCGAGCGCGGCGCCGGCCTGAGGAAGAGCGGTGCCTTTCATGACGTCTTGATCCGTGGGTCGATGAGCCGATAGCACAGGTCCGTCAGCAGATTCATGACGATGACGACGATTGACGAGAACAGCAGCACGCCCAGGATCGTCGGGTAGTCACGCCGCAGCACGGAGTCGAACGCCAGCCGACCGAGGCCAGGCCAGTTGAAGACGGTCTCGACCAGGATGGCTCCGGCCATGACGTTGCCGAACTGAAGGCCCAGCACCGTGACCACCGGCAGCAGCGCGTTACGCAGCGCATGCTTGTAGAGCACCACGCGATTGGCCAGCCCCTTGGCGCGCGCGGTGCGGATGAAATCCGAGCCCAGCACGTCGAGCATCGCGGAACGCGAGAGCCGGCTGTAATGCGCCAGATGGACCAGGCCCAGCGTGAGCGTCGGCAGGACCAGGTGATGCAGCACGTCGATCACGTCGGCGATCCCGGCCGCGCCGCTCGAATCGATCGAGCGCATGCCCGAGACGGGCATGATCGGAATCACCGAGGCAAACAGGATCACCAGCATGATCCCCATCCAGAACACCGGCGCCGCGAAGCCCACCATGCTCAGCACCGTGATGAGCTGAGACAGCAGGCCGTTGGGCTTGCGCGCCGACAGCACGCCGAGCGTGGTGCCGATGACGAAGGCGCTGATCACCGCGCTGAGCACCAGCGCCAGCGTGGCCGGCACGCGCTCGAAGATCATCGAAGTGACCGGCAGATTGAAGAAGTACGAGTAGCCAAGGTCGCCGCTCAAGACCTTGGACAGGTACACGCCCAACTGCACGTACAGCGGTTCGTCCAGCCCGTATTGCGTGCGCAACTGCGCGACCATTTCGGGGCTCATGCCGCCGCTGGCGCCGGCGATGGTTTCGACCGGGTCGCCAGGCGCCGTATGCACCAGCACGAAGTTGAGGACGACCACCGTGAGTACCAGGGCCAGGCCCTGGATCACGCGAGAGATCAGCGGACGGAGTGTTTTCATCGTGGATCGACCCCTGCGCGGATTCGTTTTTCATGGGGGTCATGTGCTTGCTTCAGGTACACCTCGTCCATGGGTGACATCGGGCCCCAGATCGTGGTCGGCGGATTGCCGACTTTCTTGTTCGTGAGCGTGTGGTAGGGCACCTGGTTGATGAAGACCAGCGGCAGTTCGTCGGTCACGATCTTCTGGAAGGTGGCGTAGCAGGCCTTGCGCTTGGTGGGGTCGACGATGCTGCCCGCTGCGTTCAGCAACTCGTCCACCTTCGGGTTGGCGTACGACTGCGTGTTCGTCCAGATGATCGGCTTGATGTTCGTCGACAGATAGGTGCGGTGCACGCCGATGATCGGGTCGCCCCAGTTGAAGACGATGTCCATCGACATGTCGAAGTCGTGCGTGGCCAGCCGCTTGGCCCACGATGGGAAGTCGGCCGATGCGCGCACCTCGACCGTGATGCCTACCTTCTTGAGCTGGCCGCGGATGTATTCCGCCACGTTCTTCTGCTGGTCGTCGCTGCCCGGCAGGTAGTCGATGGCGATCCTGAAGCGCTCACCGTTGGCGCCCGCCTTGTAGCCGGCGGCATCGAGCATCTCGGCGGCCTTCCTCAGGTCCACCGGGTAGCGGACCAGGTCGGTCACCGCGAAGGGGCTGGCCGCCACGATGGGGCCGTCGGTCGGCGTCGCAAAGCCGCTCATCAGTGCCTTGGTGATGAAGTTCTTGTCGATGGACGTCGCGATGGCCTTGCGCACCGCCCCGTCGGACAGCGGCTTCCTGGTGAGGTTGAAGGCCAGCCAGTTGATCGCGCCGATGCCGTCATAGCCCTTGGGCGTCTGCGTGACCTGCGGGTTGGCTGCCAGGCGCGCTTCAGGTCTGGCAAACGGCACCATCTGCACGTCGCCGCGCTCGAAGCCGAGCATCAGCGACGCGGCGTCGGGCGTGATGTTGACGATCAACTTGTCGAGGTAAGGCTTGCCCTGGAGGAAGAACTTGTCGAAGCGCTCGAGCACGATGCGCTGCGAGGGCTTGAATTCAGTCATGCGGAAGGGCCCGGAGCCCACCACGTCGGTGCTGTTGCGCGGGTGGTTCTTCAGGTCCTGGCCGTCGCCGTAGATGTGCTTGGGCAGGATGGGGGCGAGCGCGGGCGACATCGCCAGCACGATGGCCGGGTGCGGCGTGCTCATGCGGATGATCGCGGTGTACGGGTCCGGCGTGTCCACCTTCTCGACGGGGCCGAGCATGGTCTGGAACGGGTGGTTGGCCTTGATCGCCATGATCGAGAAGGCCACGTCCGCCGAGGTGATGGGTTTGCCGTCGTGAAACACCGCGTTCTTGCGCAGGTTCAGCGTCAGCGACTGGCCATCGTCGGCCAGCTTCCAGGACTCGGCCAAGTATGGTTGCGGATTCCACTTGTCGTCGAAGCGCAGCGGGCTCGCGAAGATCTGTGTGGCCGGCATGGCGGTGGCAATGCCGGATTGCACGGCGCCGTTGAGGTGGCGCGGCGTCTGCGTGCTGCCGATGACCAGCGTACCGCCACGCCTGATCTCCTGTGCGGCCGCAGGGGCCGAGAGCAGCGTGCACGGGGCAAGCAGGGCGGCTGCAACCACGGCAGTGCGGCGGGCGAGTGGAAATGGCATGCGGCACATCCTTCAAGAGTCGATGAAAGAACGAGACTCGAAGATAGAGGCAAAGCCGCTTCCCACGAAGAGCCACAGGGGCCCGATCCATAGGGCCAGAGAGACAGGGTTTTTCCCCTTTCGCACCAGCAGAGCGCGCGCGCCCCAATCTGGACGCATCCCTCTTTGGTGCCTACTTCTCGTCGCGCAACCAGTACCACTGGTACAGAACGCGCTGGCCCATGCGGCGAAAGGGCGCGAAGAGGGGCGATTCCACCAGACCCAGCATGTTCGGGAAGGGCAGCGGCGAATCGTAGATCGGCAGCTCGAGGACGTTGCGCCCGCTGTCCTTGCCGGCCACGCGTTCGGCCAGGCGCTTGCCGGCCCAGGTCGAGAACGACACACCGTTGCCGCCGTAGCCCACCGCGTACCAGATGGTCTTGTGATCGTCGGGCTGCGTGATGCGCGGCATCATGTCGTGGCTCACGTCCACCCAGCCCCACCACGAGTAGTCGATGGGGATGCCGGCCAGGGGCGGGAACTTGCGCGCGATGGCATCGGTGAGCAACTTGAGGTGCACCGGGTCCTCGGCGTCGGCACCGCTGACCGAACTGCGGCTGCCCAGCTGCAGACGCTTGTCCTTGAGCAGGCGGTAGTAAAAGCGCAGCGTGCGCGTGTCGGTGAGGAAGGTGAGCGACTTGAAATTCGTCGCGGCCAGTTCGGCGCCGGTCAGCACGCGCGTGACCACCGAGTTCGACAGGATCGGCATGATCCGGTTCTTCAGCAGTGGGTTGAGTGCCTGGCCCGTGTAGCCGCCGGTGCAGACCGCAACCCGTTTCGCGCGGACGACGCCGCCCGGCGTGCGCAGCTGATGCACGCCGTGGATGGTTTCCCAGCCCTGCACGGGGCTGGACGTGTACACCACCGCGCCCAGCGCCCGCGCCTTGCGCATCAGGCCGAAAGTGAATTTGAGCGGGTGGATGCCCACGCCTTCGGGCTCGAACAGGGCGCCCACGGTTTCGCGCTCATCGCAGTAGTCGCGCCGCACCTCCTCGGCGCTCATCATGCGCGTGGCGTAGCCGAAGGTTTTGCGCATCAGTTCGGCTTCGACGGCCAGCACCGGTACTTTCTCGGGCCGGTGTGCCAGATGGAGATGGCCGCCGGCGAAGGCATCGCAGTCGATCTGCGTCGTGAGGTCCTTGAAGTTCTCGAAACCGCTGCGGATCTCGGCATCGAGGCGCTTGGCCGTGTCCACGCCCCAGCGCTGAATCCATTGCGAGCGCTTGAGGCGCCCGCTCGCGTTCTGGCCCTGGCCGCCGCTGCGGCTGGAGCAGCCCCAGGCGGCCTGATTGGCTTCCAGCACCGTGGCCTGGATGCCGTGTTCCTGCGCCAGATACAGCGCGGTCGACATGCCCGTCGCACCCGAGCCGATGAGCACCACGTCGACGTCCATGTCCTGGCTGACCGGGCCGTCGTCGTCCGGCGGCGCGCCGGCGCTGGCGACCCAGTAGGTGGGCGCATAGGCGTGCCCCGCACCTGGGTCGGGGGCGACCAGTGGGTCGTAGCGCGGGTCGTACGGCTTGCTGGCGGGCATGGCGCCGCCAGCGGTGAATGGCGCGCAAGCAGTGATCGTCATGGCGGGTTCGGGCTACTTGGCCGCGGGGACGTTGGGGCGCACCTTGCGGAACACGTTCTTGAGGTGGATCTTTCCGTCCCGGAAGGTGAAGACGTCGATGCCGTCGGTCTCGATGCGGCTGCCATCGGCGGCGGTGCCGGTGAAGGTCCACTGCGAAGTGCCGAAGTCGCCCTGCACGAAGTGCCGGCCGACTTCCCACTGCGCGTCCGGCACGGCCTGCCAGGCGGCGGCGAAGGCCTTGCGCACCGCTTCGGTGCCGACGTGGCGCGTGCCGCAGGCGTGCGGGCCGGCGGCGGTCTGGAAGATGCAATCGGGCGTCATGAAACGCATGAGCGCATCGATGTCGTGCTGGTTCCACGCCCCGCTGAACGCGGCGAGGGTGGCGGTGGTGACGGGGGAAGACGAGGCGCTCACGCGATAACTCCTGGTTGTATGTGCGCAAGCGTAGGCAGGCGGCTGCGTGGGCGATAGGGCCAGATGTGGGGATTCGACCGAGCCAGAACGCGGCCGCGCGTGGGCCTGCCTGTTCATATCGGGGCGCGCAAGGCGCAGTTTCATGTGCCGCTATTCGCAGGGCAGGACACTAGCGGCGCAGCGCTGCCCACAATGAGGCGCCCACGATCAACAACCCACCGATCCAGCCCGTCATGCCGAGCGACTCATGGAGCCACCAGACGGCGAACAGCGCGCCGAATACCGGCTCGGCCCCCATCAATAGCGATACACGGGTGGGGGAGATGCGGCGCAATGCGTAGTTCTGGGCAAAAAAGGCAAACAAGGTACAAAAAACGACCAGGAACCCGGTCGCATACCAGAACACCGGGCTGTTGGGCAAGGGCGGCAGCCCGTCCGGCAGCACCAGAAAGCCCAGCATCAGGCAACCGAGCCCGACCGTGCCGGTCTGCACCGCCGTCAGTGGCAACGAAGGGATGTCCTTGCCGCGGGTCAGGCGGGTGGTGCAGGTGACCATCGCGGCACGCAGCAGCGCGGCGATCAGCATCAGCCCGTCGCCCAGGTTGAGCGACAGCGACGTCGTCGAAGTCAGCAACCAAGTGCCGACCAGCGACACCCCCGTAGCCACAAACACGGCCCACCCCGGATGGGCCCGCAGGACGATCCATTCAACAAAGGGGGTGAAGGTCACACACAGGCTGATCAGGAAGGCAGCATTCGATGCCGAGGTCAGCGACAGCCCGTAGGTTTCGGCCACGAAGATCGACAGCAGGATCAGCCCCAGCGGCAGGCCGACCGTCAGCGTGGTGCGCACCTGCTGTGCCGACAGCCTGCGCCAGGTAGGCAGCAGCAGCAGCGCGGTCACGCAAAAGCGGACGGCCAGGAAACCAAGCACCGGGTAGAAGAACACCGCCGTCTTGGCCAGCCCGTAGCTGGCTCCCCAGACCGCTGCCACCAGCAGCAACATGGCCTCGGCCCACCAGGCCGGCGTCTTGAATCCCAGGGTCGCCTGGCCGGAGCTCATGCCCCGCCTTCGCCGGGCTGGTCGCGCCGTGTGAACATCGCGATCAGCACGTCGCGGTAACCCACCTCCTCAGGGCGGGCCCGCACGACGGGCAGCACGCTGTGCTTCATCAACTTGTCGTCCAGAAAAATGAAATCTCCCGGCTGCTTCAAGGTCACCGCCGCCGTCAGGGCCGAGAATTCATACGGCGTGCCGTAGTAGCCGGCGAACCCGAGTTGCTCGATCGCACCGTTCAGCCGCCGCAGGCTGTTCTGCGATTGGTTGGCCGTGTGCACGATGGCGCCGCAACCGAGCTTGGCGGGCGTACTTGACCGCGTAGCGACTGATGAGTGGACGCGACAAGGACGAACTGATACGTACGAATCCTTGCCCCTACCGAATGTCGAACGCCTTGGGACCGAACGGCCCTCCCGGCCACTCGACGAGTTCGCGCCTGCTTCATACATCCCTCACACTTCCCACGGATTGATGACGGATACGCCGGCCGCCTCATAGGGTGCAGTGTCGCGTGAGGCCACGATGAAACCCCGCGAGGCCGCAATCGCGGCGATGTAGCCGTCAGGTGTCGGGAATCCTCGCCCGCGGGTCTTTGCCGTCATGGCCAGCTCGGCATAGCGCCGTGCTGCATCGGCGTCGAAGGGCAGCACCCGATCCCGGAACAGCCCCATCAGAGCGTCAAGGGCCTGTGTCAGCATGTCCTTGCGCTTGTCGGCCGGGAGCGACACGATGCCGAACAGCAGCTCGGCCAGCGTCACGCTGGACAGGTACAGCGTTTCGGCGGCTTGATTGTTCAGCCAAGTCCGCACCGCCGTGTGCGGCTTGGGCTTCATCGCCTCGGAAACGACGTTGGTATCGAGGACGATCATTCAAACCTCAGTGGCTCGGCTGGCGTCCTGTCGCGCACTTGGTTGAAGACCTCGAAATCCTCGTTCGTCAGGCCGATCTTGCGACCCAATGCCGCCAGGGCGTCCCCCAGGCGAACGCGGTTCTCTGGCTTGACGGCGATTGCCAGAATCTCACGGACTTCGGCCTCGGTGCTGTGTCCGTGTTGAGCTGCCCGCACCCGCAGCGCGCGGTGTACATCGTCGGGCAAGTTCCGTACTGTAAGCATTGCCATAACATCACCCCATCAAATTGCATTCGATGAAGTCATCATAGAGAAGCGCATGCATTTCTGCAAGAGGCATCAACCGGCATCTCCCGCCATACCATCCGTTCCTGGGCCCAGCGCTTTGCCGCCGGGGAGGAAGCACCAAACTGCCCCGGGGTGGCCACCGACCCGGTCGCCGACCTGGCCACGCAAACTGCTCCACCCCGGCCACCGGCTTCTACAGGGGTCGCGGGCTCGTTCTGCGAGCCGCACCGGGCCTTCATCGAGGCCCAGCTCAGGCGTTCTGCCCTGCGAATAGCGGCACAAAATGAAACGGATGCATTTCGCGTCATGGCAAGGCGCAAACCGCAGCGATACCCGGAGGTATCGCGAGGATTTGCAACGCCGCCATGGCGCGCAAGGCGCAGTTTCATGTGCCGCTATTCGCGGGGCAGGACACTAGACTGCGCCGCATGCCGTCACCGCGATCAACCCAATGGGCGCAGCTCTTCTCGCTGCCCGAGCAACCCGCCTTGCCCCTGCAGGGCCGACTTCGCGCCGCCGTGGTGCAGGCCATCCTGGCCGGGCGGCTCAGCCCCGGCGCGCCCTTGCCGTCGTCGCGCGAACTGGCCAACTTGCTGGGCCTGAGCCGCAATACCGTGACGTCGGCCTACCTGCAGTTGATGGACGAAGGCTTCCTGGAGGCGCGCCCGCGCAGCGGCGTGTTCGTGGCCCACAACGCGCAGCCGGTGGCGGCCGTGGCCGCCGAGCCGCTGGTGGACCGCAACGGGCAGTCAGGCCAGCCGCCGGACTGGTCGGTGCGCGTGCTGCGCTCGCTCGTCGACCAGCCCACGCTGGCCAAGCCCGACCAGTGGCGCGGCTATCCCTATCCCTTCGTCTACGGCACCTACGACCCGCAGCTGTTCCCCACCGAGGACTTCCGCGAGTGCTGCGCGCGCAGCCTGGCGCGCTCGCAGCTGCTGCACTGGACGCCGGACTTTGAAACCGACGACGTGCCCGATCTGATCGAACAGATCCGCACGCGGCTCTTGCCCAAGCGCGGCGTGTTCGCGCTGAAGGAAGAAATCCTGGTCACCGTCGGCACGCAGCATGCCTACTACCTGCTGGCCGACGCACTGTTCGACGAGCGCAAGTACGTCGGGCTCGAAGAGCCCGGCCATCCCCATGCGCGCAACAGCTTCTCGCTGCGCAACCCGAAGTGGGTCGAGGTGGCGGTGGACGAGGACGGCCTGGTGGTCGATGCGCTGCCGGTCGTGGACTATCTGTTCATCACCCCCTCGCACCAGAGCCCGACCACCGCCACGCTGAGCCTGGAGCGGCGCCAGTGGCTGCTGCGCAAGGCCGAGCTGCAGGACTTCGTCATCATCGAAGACGACTACGAGGCGGAGAACCTGTACGCGGGCGCGCCGATGCCGGCGCTCAAGAGCCTGGACAAGACGGGGCGCGTGATCTACGTGGGCGCGGTGTCCAAGAGTCTGTCGCCCGCCCTGCGCCTGGGCTACGTCGTAGCGCCGCGCGGGCTCATCACCGAACTGCGCGCCATCCGCCACGCCATGGTGCGCCACCCCAGTGCCTTTCTGCAGCATGCGTACGCGCTGTTCCTCTCGCTGGGTCATCACGAATCGCACGCGCGGCG
>NZ_AFAL01000372.1 GCF_000193225.1 Verminephrobacter aporrectodeae subsp. tuberculatae At4
CGGCGTACATCCTGAACAAGCAAGAGTTGCCCAAGGAGCCGCCCACGCTCAACGAGGTGGTGCGGCTGATTGCCAGGCTGGGGGGCTTTCTTGCGCGAAAGCGCGATGGTGAGCCCGGAGTCAAGACCATCTGGCTGGGAATGCAGCGCATTCTTGACTTTGCCGCTGGCATCAGGTTCTGTCGCGAGCTTCAGGCTCAGGGGAGCTGTGTATAACGAAATGATGTAAAAGGCTGAAACGTATTGTGTACTGCCGCATCGCAAAATTGAATGGCGTCTCCTAGTCTTGCGCCCATGGTGTGCCAGCCTAAATTCGTAGTAACTCCAAAAAAACAACGTGCCGCCTCTGTGGTTGGCGATGGATATGACGCAGGAGTTTTCATGTGTTTGCAATCGCATCGCTAATCGTGGTCCGATAGCCCATGGGGAGGCGAATTGTGTCTAGTTCTGAGAGGTCGAACGTAGCTATCTCTTTGTGTTCATTGCTTATGCGCAGCGAGTCAAAATTCTCACATTCACAGATGAAGGGGACTATCAATACCGGAACTACGTCTGCTACCCAATAAACGTAGGACCGAAGCGGTCGAGTAATGCGAACGGAAATGCCTGTTTCCTCCAAAATTTCGCGTGCTAGGCAATCGGTCGGCTCTTCATGTAGCTCTAATTTTCCGCCGGGTAGTTCCCATTCATCGCGTTCATTCTTTAGCAACAAAATCCGATGATCGTTTATGAGTACGCCTTTAACTGAAACGGGAAATTTAGTGGCTTTGCTATCGCTGGGGGCAGGGGGATTCATCACGGATGATTACAAGAAATTGGGCGATTAAATTCGATTTGATACAAGCAATGCGCTCGCATCGTCCTGTAGCTTTACGCGTGGATAGAGCTCCGCATTGGGATCCGCATCCTCTAGTGACCTGAGTTCTTGGACAAGTATCGAAAGTCCTGCAGGTTCGAATGCGCGACTAAAAAAAGTCTCCGCATCCATGCTGAAGTAAGTGTCTACAAGGCGGTAAAGTCCGTCGGTAAGCAAAATTGCACGCATCTCAGAGGAAAATGGGACTTCCTTGCGCTGCATATACGGAAGTCCTTTTCCGTCAGGACTAAGTATCCAATAGCCATCGGACGTATTCATCCGTTGCCGATTTGCGCGAATAGTCGGGACAAGATGCTTCCATGCCTGCTGATGAGTCATGCCGGGCTCTGCCTTGCGGACTTTGAGATACTCTCCCAGAAGCGCATGGTCAAATTTATGCACTTCGCTGCTCCAAAAAATGAAATTGGGCCGCCATCAACTTGATAGATTATTTTGCAATCGCCAAGATTCAGAAATGTGCTTGAGCCTGGCTTCAGCGTCACATGTGCAAAGCTTGCAGAAGGAACATCGGTATGAGACCAGTTTTCCCAGTTGAGAGGTCCATCTGCTTCAAGTTTTTGCAATTCACTGGTGGCCCACCGTTGCAGATGCGGCTCCAGGGAGCGGTGACTCAGTCCCTTGGAAAACTCTCGCACAAACCACGATGCATCCGTTTCCAGACCTTCTGAAGTTTCGCGGCGTCGACCAGAAATGCTGGTCGCACCATCGAGCACCCAACCCTCATCGCGACTAAATCCGACAACGTCCTCATTCACCGCAGAGACTGAATGGGAGAGCATGTGAAAGTAACTCATATTGGACTTAGGTGTGGGCGCTTCATGAGAAGACGGTATGCAGATCGCGCACCAGCAAAGTGTGTCCTGCCATGAAGCCATCTATGATTGTTCACCAAGTATCCATCGCCTGAAGTCAAATTGATCTTCATTGTTAGCTGGCGCACCAGCGCATTGAATTTGGGCATGACGGCGGCGACATCGGGCGACAGATAAACCATCCTGTCGAAGCGGAAGCGCATTAAAAATTCATCACCTTCCAGGCTGATAACGCTGCTTTCCTTAAGTCCTTCTTCAGACTTGAACACCACTGACTTTGGTCGCGTTAATACCTGAACGGCTTCGGGCTCATGCGCCGACATTTCTTCAATCAACCGATGGCCGTCGACAAACGTACTTGCACCACCTATGCAAGATTGAGACTCAATCCAAAACGCAAGAAATTCAGGTGGTAGGGTCATACTGCTGCGATCACTGTGTGGCGTTAGAGCCATACCAGTGAGTCCCAGCTCGTTTCTATCAGCTGCGTGAGCGTGATCTGAAGAGCTGCCCACAACTTGGACGTGCGTGAGTCCAGAAGCTTCTGCGTGAGGATGATGGTAGACCCCCCCCATCTCACTCAAACTGTTGAGAAACTCTAGTTTGGATCGGATGTTGCGAAGCATGACTAGCCCATGCTTCCTATACGCGGCGCGTAACTCTGATATGCCTTCGGATGCTTGCCAAACTGGAATATCTATCTTGTTCCCTAAATTCATTTTCATCCCTTGCCTTTGAATTTGTACATCTAATCTCGTTGTTTTTCGAACCGTACATAGTCGACATTCAACACAAGAGGTCGCCCATCACTTGCCCCGTGCGCTTGAGTGGCAGCATCTGATACTGGTTCAGGTGCACGGCCGCGGCCTTCGCGCGCGGGCCGTATTGCACCGCTGCGGTGACGTCCGGGGGGAACACGCCACGATGGGTCTTGCCGCAGTTGCACACCGCTTGCAGAACGCGGTGCTCGGTGACCTGGTAGCGCAAATCGGGCAGATCGTGGACCTGCCGGGCCTCAACCACGCTGGCCTGACCCAAGGGAGCGTGGCAGACATCGCAATGCTCGGGCGGTGCATGGGTGACGACCACATTGGGCTCGGCCGCTTGGCTCAGGGTATGGCCCTTGTGCCCCTTCTGTCCGCCGACCGGCCGTTGCCCGGCTTGTTGAGCCCATCGCTTGAGGGCGGCTTGCTGGAGTTGCGGCTGTTCAGATTGGCGCGCTTGCAGTTCGTTGATCTGCGTCGTCAGCGTCTGCACCATCGCCCATAGCTCCAGAACCAGTGCACCCATCTGGGTCGAACTGAGTGTGCTGAGGTCGGGTAGCTGTTGCATTGAGTTGCGGATTATGGCCTGCGGCGAGGGGGCCTGAGTAGTTACCCCTGCTCACAACCACCTGGAGACATCGATGACACAGCGCAAATGCACACCCGCCCTCGGGATGCTGGCCTTGGCGGTCGCCTCGTTCGGCGCCCTCGCCACCGAGACGATCTACGTCGGCGGATTCGGAGGCTCGACTGAGCAGTTCTTCAAGGAAAAGATCATTCCTCCCTTTGAAGCAAAGACGGGTGCCAAGGTGGTCTACGTCCCGGGCAACTCCACGGACACCCTGGCCAAGCTGCAGGCACAAAGGGGGCGACAGGAAATCTCCGTGGCACTCATCGACGATGGCCCGATGTACCAGGCCGTCGGTCAGGGCCTTTGCGCCAAGGTGGAGGACGGCGGCCCCATCAAGGATTTGTATCCCACGGCACGCATGGTCGGTGACAGATCCGTCGGCATCGGTTTCATTGCCAGTGGCTTGGCCTACAACAAGGAAGTCTTTGCGAAGAACGGCTGGAAGGCGCCGACTTCGTGGCAAGACCTGACCGACGCGAAATACCGGCAGAAGGTCGTCATCCCACCCATCACCAACGGCTATGGACTGCTGACGCTGGTCATGATGTCCCGCCTCAACGGGGGTGGCGAGGACAAAATGGACCCGGGCTTCGATGTGATGCGCAAGAAGGTCGCTCCCAATGTGCTGGCGTGGGAGCCCTCTCCGGGAAAGATGGCCCAGATGCTGCAAACCGGCGAGGCCGCGCTGGTCGTGTGGGGCAACGGCCGTGTGCAGGCGGTGGTGGATCAGGGTGCGTCGGTGGAGTTCGTTTATCCCAAAGAAGGCGCGGTGATGATCATGACCGCCGGCTGCGTGGTCGAAGGTGCGCCGCAAGCCAAGCTCGGCCAACAGTTTCTCCAACACATCGTGTCGGCCGAGTCGCAGGCCGTGCTGGCCGGTGCGCAGAGCTGGGGCCCGGTGAACAAGACCGCGAAGCTGGCGCCGGACGTGGTCCGGAAGGTGGTGTACGGCCCGGAGAGGGTCGGTGCGCTGATCGCGCCCAACTACGAAGTGATCAACGCCAAGCGCGCCGAGTGGACTACCCGCTGGAATCGCACGGTCGAGCGCTGAGCGCACGGCGCTTGGGCACGCGGCCAGGGCCGTGTGGTGGGGTCACGCCCTGGCCGCGTGTCCCGAAGGGGCCGGTTGACCGAGGCGTTTCGCGGCCCCCCAGCGGAACCGGTCTTCGCGTACTCGCCAGCGGTGCATCACTACATCCAGGACATCCCATGAGCTTCCTCGAACTGAAGGGCCTCTCCAAGCGCTATGACAACGTCGTGGTGGTGGCCCCAAGCAATCTTTGCGTGAACCAAGGCGAATTCGTCTGTCTTTTGGGCCCGTCAGGCTGCGGCAAGACCACGACGCTACAGATGGTGGCGGGCTTTGTACGACCCACGAGTGGCCGCATCCTGCTCGACGGAGCAGACATCACCGATGTCAAGCCCAACCAGCGTGGGCTGGGCATCGTGTTCCAGAGCTATGCGCTGTTCCCCCACATGACGGTGGCCGAGAACATCGCATTCGGCCTGGAAATGCAGGGCATCACCGCTGGCGAGCGACGCCAGCGTGTCGGGGCGATGCTGGACCTGGTGCGTTTGAGCACCATGGCCGGGCGCTACCCACGCGAACTCTCGGGCGGCCAGCGCCAGCGCGTGGCCTTGGCCCGCGCCTTGACCATTCAACCGCCGGTGCTGCTGCTGGACGAGCCCATGGGCGCACTGGACGCCAAGCTGCGTGAAGAGATGCAGATCGAACTGCGCGCACTACAGCACCGGGTGGGAGTCACGACCATCATGGTGACGCATGACCAGGCGGAGGCCATGACACTCGCAGACCGGGTCGTTCTGATGAACAAGGGTTGCATCGAGCAAATCGATCGGCCCTTTGAGATGTACGAGCGTCCCAACGGTCGCTTCTCATCCACTTTCCTCGGCAAGGCCAACGTTTTCGCGGCCACGCGCGCGCAGTCCGGCGATTGCGTTGACGTTCAGGGACACCGGCTGCCCTCCAGCGACCTGGCGTGCACCGGGGCCCTCGACTACATCGTGCGCCCCGAGAAGATCGCGTTCACCGGCGACGCGAACGCCCTTGTCCGGGGGCGCGTGACGGCGCGCGCGTTTCTCGGGAATCACTGGCTGTTTCAGATCGATACGCCGCTGGGCAGCATGCAAATGACCCACGCCAACACCGGTTCGCCTCAGGCCCACGAAGGCGATGCCGTGGGCCTGCGCTGGGCGCCGCAGGACGCTCGGCTCGTGCCGCGTGCGCAGGCCGCGAAATGACGCATCCGTCCAGGATGTTGCCCTACTGGCTGACGGCGCCTGGTGCGCTGATCGCGCTGGCCTTCGTCGCCGTGCCGTTGGTGATGACGCTCTCGCTGAGCCTGTACCCATTCGTCCCGGGCGGTGGCGTCGGCGAGCAGATGACGATCGCCAACTTTGCCGATGTGGCGCGCGACGATTACTTCCACGCCATCTTCGCGCGGACCTTCGGCATGGCTTTTCTCGTCACGCTGATCTGCATCGTGATCGGCGTTCCCGAGGCCCATGTCCTGGGCCGACTGTCCGAACGGTGGCGCGCGGTGTCGATCGTGATCGTGCTCGGACCGATGCTGATCTCGGTGGTCGTTCGGACGCTCGGCTGGGCGGTGCTGCTCGGCAACGAGGGCGTGATCAACAAGCTGCTGCTGGCCACCGGCCTCGTGCACGAACCCGTGAAGATGATGTTCACGTTCACCGGCGTGGTGCTCGCGCTTGTGCATGTGCTGGTCCCCTTCATGGTGCTCGCTGTGTGGGCGTCCCTGCAGAAGCTCGACGCCACCACCGAACAGGCAGCCGAATCACTCGGCGCCGGTCCTTGGACCGTGCTCCGGCGCATCGTCTTCCCACAGGTGATCCCCGGGGTTCTCTCCGGCAGCCTCATCGTCTTCTCGCTGGCGGCGAGCGCTTTTGCGACGCCAGCCATCATCGGTGGCAGGCGCTTGAAAGTGGTCCCGACCACGATCTACGACGAATTCCTGGGCAATCTGAACTGGCCCTTGGGCGCCGCGCTCGCCGCAGTGCTGCTGGTCATCGTTCTTGCGGTGTCGATGGGCGCGAACCGGTTTGTCGAGCGGCGCTACAAGCAGGTGTTCCCATGAAACATGCACACCCTTTGCTGCGGGTGTTCCACTGGCTGTTCGCGGCCTTCATGCTGGCGCCTCTTCTGATGGTGGTGCTCGTGTCGTTCACTGACAAGGGCTACATCGCGATGCCCTTCGATGGTGCTTCGTGGCGCTGGTACGCCGCCATCCTGAAGGACGACGATTTCATGCGCGCCTTCTACCGCAGCCTGGCCCTGGGTGCCGGGGCGGCGACGCTGGCCACCTTGGCCGCGGTGCCCGCGGGCATGGCCATCGCCTGGCAGCGCTTTCCTGGCCGCGAGGCCATTCTCGGACTGCTGCTGTCGCCCCTCATGGTGCCGCACGTCGTGCTGGGTATTGCCCTGCTGCGTTTTCTCACGCAACTCGGCGCGTCCGCAACCCTGTGGGGGCTGACCGCGGCGCACACCGTGCTCGTGCTGCCCTACGTGCTGCGCCTGGTCGTGGCGGCGGCCACCGGCTTCGACCGCACGGTGGCCCAGGCCGCGGAGTCGCTGGGGGCTTCGGCATGGACGGTGTTTCGCCGTGTTGAACTGCCCCTCATCATGCCCGGCGTTGCGGGCGGCTGGCTCATCGCGTTCATCAACAGCTTCGACGAGCTGACGATGTCCATCTTCGTCGCCTCGGCCGGCACGCAGACGCTGCCGGTCAAGATGTACAACCACATCGCCCACACCATTGATCCGCTGCTGGCGTCCATCTCCACCGTGTTGATCGTGCTGACGCTGGTGCTGATGATGCTGCTCGATCGCTTCTACGGCATCGACCGTGTGTTGGTGGGCAAGCCATGAACGCGAATCGGGCCATCGACACGCTGGTCATTGGTGGCGGCGCGGTCGGCATGTCCGTCGCCTATGGCCTGGCACGTGCGGGCGAGCGCGTGCGCGTGCTCGATGAGGGCGACGATGCATTCCGTGCTGCACGCGGCAACTTCGGCCTCGTGTGGGTGCATGGCAAGGGCGTGGGCAACCCTGCCTATGCACGCTGGTCCATGGCCGCCGCAAGTCAGTGGCCCGCCTTTGCGGCCGAACTCCAGGAACTCACGGGCATCGCCGTCGAACTCTCGCAAAACGGCGGACTCACGATGTTCCTGACCGAGGAGGAACTGGCCGCGCGCGCCGCCGACTGCATGTCGATCCGGAATGCGCTGGGTGGGCACTATCCCTTCGAAGTGCTGGACCCCGCGGGGGTCCGTGCCATCTCTCCCCATAGCGGACCGGACGTGGTCGGTGCGATCTTCGGCCCGATGGATGGCCACGTCAGTCCCTTGCGTCTGCTGCGCGCGCTGTTCCAAGGTTTCAAGTCACGGGGCGGCGATCTGGTCACCGGGGTTCGGGTCGAACGGATCGGCCATCGTGCTGGTGAATTCCATGTGGCCGCCGCAGGCGCCACGCACGTCGCGGCCCGCGTGGTCCTGGCGGCCGGGCTCGGGAACCGGGAGCTGGCGCCGATGGTCGGTCTGCTGGCTCCCGTCAGACCCAGCCGCGGGCAGATCCTGGTCACCGAGCGTGTGCAACCCTTCCTGAACCACCCGACGATGCACGTGCGCCAGACCGGCGAGGGCGTCGTGCAGATCGGCGACTCCAAGGAGGACGTGGGGTTCAACGACGGGACCACGGTGGAACAGCTCGCGCGCATCGCGCAGCGCGCCAGCCGCCTTTTTCCGATCCTGGACAACGTCAACGTGGTGCGCACCTGGGGCGCTCTGCGGGTCATGACGTCCGATGGCTTCCCGATCTACCAAGCATCGCGCGATTGCCCCGGCGCGTACCTCGTCACCTGCCACAGCGGCATCACTCTGGCGTCCATGCATACGGGTCCGCTGGTTCGCTGGATGCGTGGCGGCGCCGAGCCTTCCGAGATTCAAACCTTCAAAGCGGAGCGCTTTCATGTTTAGAACGATGCCGCTCCCCACGCGCGATCAGCGGCGCGTGGTGGAGATATTCGTCGAGGGGCGAAGCGTGCCCGCCCGCGAGGGCGATACGCTGGCCGCAGCACTTCTGAATGCCCGGGTCGTGCCGTTCCGGCGCACGCCGGTATCGGGCCAGCCGCGCGCGCCGCTGTGTCTCATGGGTGTCTGCTTCGACTGCCTCGTCGAGGTGGATGGCGCCCGGAACGTGCAGTCTTGCATGGTTCAGGTCCGCGCCGGCATGCAGGTGCGGCTGCCCACGGGAGCACGGCAGATGAGGGCCCCGGCATGACAGAGAGGACACACGACCTCATCGTCGTCGGTGCGGGGCCGGCGGGCATGTCTGCCGCGCTGACGGCCGCGTCCATCGGCTTGAAGACGCTGTTGCTGGACGAGCAGCCGCGCCCGGGCGGGCAGATCTACCGCAACATCACTGCGGCTGCGCCGTCCGTGGCCGCGCTGCTCGGCGCCGACTATCGCCATGGAGAGACGTTGACGGACCGGCTCGCCCGGTCGGACGCCGATCTTCGTTTCGGCACGGCGGTGTGGGACGTTGCGCGCGACCTCACCGTCACTGCACAGCAAGATGGCCAGTCGTTTCGCGTGCAGGCGCCGCAGCTCATCGCCGCCACTGGCGCCATGGAGCGGCCCTCCCCCATTGCGGGCTGGACGCTGCCGGGCGTGCTCAATGCCGGGGCGGCGCAGATCGCGTTGAAAAGCGCGAGCGCCATCCCTTGCGGCCGCGTCGTGCTCGCGGGAGCGGGCCCGCTGCTGCTGCTGGTCGCCTGCCAGTTGCTGGACGCCGGGGTGTCACTGGGCGGCATCGTGGAGACTGCGCCAACGGCGAACCGCTGGCGCGCGCTGCGCCATCTGCCGACGGCGCTGCGCGCGCCAGCCTACTTGGCGAAGGGCGTGCGCATGCTGCAGCGTGTTCGCCGATCCGGCGTGCCGACGTTCTCTGCCGCCGCGTCGGTGCGCGTCGAGGGCAACGAGCGGGCTCAGGCGCTGGCGTTCGCGGCCGGCGGCAAGGAGCATCGTCTGGATGCCGATGTCGTGCTGCTGCACCACGGGGTCGTGCCGAACAACCAGCTCAGCCGGCTGCTGCGGGTCGATCATGACTGGGACCCCGTCCAGCTCGCGTGGTGCCCGCGCGTTGACGCCTGGGGCGAAACCTCGCTCGCGGGTTTTCGTATCGCGGGCGATGGCGCGGCCATCGCCGGTGCGCTTGCCGCGGAACCCGGCGGCGCGCTCGCCGCCTTGGGAGCGGCGCGGGCCCTGGGCAGGCTGAGCGCGCCCGCGTGTGAGGCGCGCGCCACGCCCGTGCGCCGGGCGCTGATGCGCCAACTGCGCATTCGTCCCTTCCTCGATGCGCTGTATCGGCCGCCCGAGTGGCTGTCCACACCCGCTGACGAGACCGTGGTTTGCCGCTGCGAGGAAGTCACGGCCGGTCGCATCCGCGAGATGGCTCGGCTGGGATGCCAGGGTCCCAACCAGACCAAGTTCTTCAGCCGTTGCGGCATGGGGCCGTGTCAGGGCCGCATGTGCGGGCTGGCGGTCACCCAGATCCTTGCCAGCGAATTGGGCAAGCCGCCCGGCCAGGTCGGCGCCTACCGCATCCGCGCACCCTTGAAGCCGGTGTCCGTGTCCTCCATCGCCGCGTCGGCTGACACAGCAGCCATCGAGATTTTTGAAGTCGGGGAAAACGCATGAGCGAACCGGGGAATGAATGGCCTCGGCGCGCCAGCGTGCGCTGAGCCTTGAATTGCGCCGCATCGGGCCTTTGCCGGAGCGCAAAGTGAAAGGTATGGCCCGCCAGATACGCCGGCGGCGCCGGATGCGCCACAGCGTCGCCAGCCGCTCGCTGATCAAGTCCTGATCCTGATTTAGCATCAGCCCATGCCCGCCGTAAGCGCCCCTGCCGCCCTTATGACCGACCCCGACCGCGCACCGGGTGCAGGGGGCCTGCCGCGCGCCGCTGCCTGGCTGCTGCCCGCCCTGCTGCTGGGCCTTGTGGTGGGCGCGGCGCTTGCGTTGCAGCAGCCTTGGCTGTGGCCACCCCTGGTGTACTGGGCCTTGCTCTGCTGCGCGCTTGTGCCGGCAGCATGCTGCGCGCTTGCGGCGGCCAGGCCCCGCGCATCGCGGTGGGCCTGGGCTCTGGTGATGGCGTCCCCCCTGCTCGCCGGGGGAAGCGGTGCCGCAGCCATGTTCGCGGTCTGTGGTCTGCGCGCTTCGGGCTACATGGAGCTGGCCCTGGCGCCCGCGCTGGAAGGGCGGGACATCCGCGTAACGGGGCTGGTCGCGGCCATGCCGCAGACCCACGCGGCGGGTACCCGCCTGCGTCTGGCGGTGGAGACCGCACACCTGCAGGGCGCGCCCGTGCGCCTGCCGCCGCTTGTCGAAGTGGCCTGGTACGGCGGGGCCTTGCGCGGCGCGGACGAGGCCGTGGACGCAGACGTGCAGCGCCGCCCCCCCACGGTGCGCGCGGGTGAGCGCTGGGATCTGACGCTGCGCCTGAAAGCGCCGCACGGCCTGTACAACCCCCATGGTTTTGACTACGAGCTGTGGCTCTGGGAGCAGGGCGTGCAGGCCACCGGCTATGTGCGCACGGGCCCGAGGGACGAAGCGCCGCGGCGCCTGGCGTCCACCTGGTGCTACCCCGTGGAACAGTTGCGCCAGTCCGTGCGCGACACCATCCTGGAGCGCCTGGGCCGCAGCGCGCAGGGCGCGGAAACCGCAGAGGGCGGCGACCCGGGCCGCGCGCGCATTGCCGGTGTCGTTGCGGCGCTGGTCACGGGCGACCAGCGCGCCATCGACCGCGCGGACTGGGATCTGTTCCGCGCCACCGGGGTGGCGCACCTCATGAGCATTTCGGGCCTGCACATCACCTTGTTCGCGTGGCTCGCCGCGCTGCTGGTGCGCATGCTCTGGCGGCGCTCCGCGCGCCTGTGCCTGGCGGTGCCGGCACCGTCTGCGGCGCTGGTCGCCGGGGTGGCGCTGGCCGCCGCGTATGCGCTCTTCAGCGGCTGGGGCGTTCCCGCGCAGCGCACGGTGATCATGCTCGCCAGCGTGGCGCTGCTGCAGCTGAGCGGGCGGCGCTGGCCCTGGCCGCAGGTCTGGCTGCTGGCCTGCGCGGCGGTGGTGCTGGTCGATCCCTGGGCGCTGGCGCAGGCGGGCTTCTGGCTGAGCTTCGTCGCGGTGGGGATGTTGTTTGCCACGAATCCGGTCGCCGACAGGGCTTCCGCTTCTGGCGCCATCGGCCGGTTCCACGCGCTGCTGCGCGAGCAGTGGGTGGTCACGCTGGCGCTCACGCCCCTGGGCCTGCTGCTGTTTTCCCAGGTCCCGCTGCTGGGTTTCGTGGCCAACCTGGCGGCGATTCCCTGGGTCACGCTGGTGGTGACGCCGCTGGCGCTCGGCGGTGCGCTGTGGGCGCCGCTGTGGGACTTGGCGGCGCTCAGTCTGCAACCGCTGATGGCCTGGCTGCAATGGCTCGCGCAATGGCCCTGGGCGGTGCTGTTTCTGCCTGCGGCGCCGCTGTGGGCGGGTAGCGCGGCGGTGCTGGGCGGCGCGCTGCTGGCGCTGCGCATGCCCTGGCGCTTGCGCCTGCTGGCGCTGCCATTGCTCTGGCCGGCGCTGTGCTGGCAGCCCGCGCGGCCGCCGCCGGGGCAGTTCGACTTGCTCGCAGCAGACGTTGGCCAGGGCGGCGCGGTGCTGGTGCGCACCGCCAACCACACGCTGCTCTACGACGCGGGTCCGCGTTTCAGCCGCGAGAGCGACGCCGGGCAGCGCGTGCTGGTGCCGCTGCTGCGCGCGCTCGGCGAGCGGGTGGATCTGCTCATGCTCAGCCACCGCGACGCGGACCACAGCGGCGGCGCCGCGGCCGTGCTGGCGCAGCAGCCACAGGCCGCGCTCAGCGGCTCGATCGAGGCCGGGCATGCATTGCAGGAACTGCGCCCCGTCCAGCCCTGCCTCGCCGGCCAGCGCTGGGAATGGGACGGCGTGCGCTTCGAGCTGCTGCACCCGCTGCCCGGAGACGCCGCCCCCGGGCAGCGCCGCGCGCCGCGTCCGAATGCCCTGAGTTGCGTGCTGCGCATCGCGGCCGCAGGAGCGCCCGCGGCCCTGCTCACCGGGGACATCGAGGCCGCGCAGGAGCAGGCCCTGGTGGCGCGCGGCGCGGCGCTGCAGGCCGACCTGCTGCTGGTGCCGCACCATGGCAGCAAGACCTCCTCGTCGCCCGCGTTTCTGGACGCCGTCCGGCCACGCGCCGCCTTGGTGCAGGCCGGCTACCGCAACCGCTTCGGCCATCCGGCGCCCGAGGTGTTGCGACGCTACCAGGCGCGCGGCATCCGGGTGCTGGAGTCCGCGCGCTGCGGCGCCGCCAGCTGGTCCTCGGCCCGGCCCGGGGTGGTGGCCTGCGCACGCGACACCGGGCGCCGGTATTGGCAGCACCGCGTGCCCCCACGCGGCGAATGACCCCTGGCGCGGGGTGGATGGGCGACGGCGCGCTGCCGGCAGGGGCTGCTGCGCCGTGCACGGGCGCATAACTTGCTATCCTCTGCGCCAGGAGGCCGGTTCATGCAGCAATTCGACGAGATGTATGCCAAGCAGCCTATGGACGGCGGCGCCGTGCGGGCGCATTACGCGCGCTACGCGCAGTGGCTGGACCAGCAGCCCCCCGAGGGAATGCAGGCGCGCCGGGCCGAAGCCGAGATGATCTTCCGGCGCGTGGGGATCACCTTTGCCGTCTACGGCGCCAAGGACGAGGACGGAGTGGGCAACGAGCGCCTGATCCCGTTCGACCTGATCCCGCGCATCATCCCGGCGCACGAGTGGAGCCGCCTGCAACAGGGGCTGGTGCAGCGGGTCACGGCGCTCAACCGCTTCATCCACGACATCTACCACGGCCAGGACATCGTGCGCGCCGGCGTCGTCGCCGCCGACCTCATCGTCGGCAACGCCCAGTACCGGCCCGAAATGGCGGGCCTGTCCGTGCCGCAGGACATCTACGCGCACATCGCCGGAATCGACATCGTGCGCGCGCCCGACGCGCAGGGCGTGGGCGAGTACTACGTGCTCGAAGACAACCTGCGCGTCCCCAGCGGCGTGAGCTACATGCTCGAAAACCGCAAGATGATGATGCGTCTGTTCCCCGAACTGTTCAGCCTGCACAAGGTGGCGCCGGTCGCGCACTACCCCGACATGCTGCTCGAGACCCTGCGCGCCAGCGCCCCCGCGACGTCGGACGAGCCCACGGTGGTGGTGCTGACACCCGGCATGCACAACAGCGCGTACTTCGAGCACGCCTTCCTGGCGCAGCAGATGGGCGTGGAACTGGTCGAAGGGCAGGACCTCGTGGTCCGGGACGGCTTCGTCTACATGCGCACCACGCGCGGCCTGCAGCGCGTGGACGTGATCTACCGGCGGGTGGACGACGATTTCCTCGATCCGCAGGTGTTCCGCCGCAACTCCACGCTGGGCTGCCATGGCCTGATGGACGCCTACCGCGCAGGCCACGTCGGCATCTGCAACGCCGTGGGGATCGGCGTCGCGGACGACAAGTCGGTCTACCCCCAGGTGCCCGAGATGATCCGCTTCTACCTGGGCCAGGAACCCATTCTCAAGAACGTCCCCACCTGGATGTGCCGCAGGCCGGACGAGTTGCAGTACGTGCTCGCGCACCTGGGCGAGCTGGTGGTGAAAGAGGTGCACGGCGCGGGCGGCTACGGCATGCTCATCGGCCCGGCCGCGACGCAGGCCGAGATCGAGGACTTCCGCCGCGCGCTGCAGGCCAACCCCGCAGGCTATATCGCGCAACCCACATTGAGCCTGTCGAGCTGCCCCACTTACGTGGAGCGTGGCATCGCCCCGCGCCACATCGACCTGCGCCCCTTCGTGCTCAGCGGCCGCACAGTGCAGATGGTCGCCGGCGGCCTCACGCGCGTGGCGCTGCAGGAGGGCTCGCTGGTGGTGAATTCCTCGCAGGGCGGGGGAACCAAGGACACCTGGGTCTTGGGCCATGGAGGGACCGAAGCATGCTGAGCCGCACCGCCGACCATTTGTTCTGGATGTCCCGCTACACCGAGCGGGCAGAGAACACCGCCCGCATGCTCAACGTCAGCTACGAAACCTCGCTGCTGCCGCAGTCCGCCGACGTGGCGCAGGAGGGCTGGGAGGGCCTGCTGTCCATCAGCGAGCTGATTCCCGCGTACAGCGCGAGACATGGCCAGGTCACGCCGCAGCGCGTGCTGGAATTCATGGTGCGCGACGGCAACAATCCGTCGTCCATCCTGTCCTGCCTGCGCGCGGCGCGCGAGAACGCGCGCGCGGTGCGCGGTGCGCTCACCACCGAGGTGTGGGAGACGCAGAACCAGACTTGGCTGGAACTGCAGCGGCAACTCGCAGGCGACGCCTTCGAGCGCGACCCGGGGCAACTCTTTGAATGGGTGAAATACCGCTCGCACCTGTCGCGCGGCGTGGTGCTGGGAACCATGCTGCAGGACGAGGCCTTTCACTTCCTGCGCATGGGGACCTTCCTGGAGCGCGCCGACAACACCGCACGCCTGCTCGACGTGAAGTTCCACGCGGTGAAGAACGACTTCTTCGGCCGCGCCAGCGAGCGCAACCAGGAGCGCGACTTCTACCACTGGAGCGCCATCCTGCGCAGCGTCTCGGCCTTCGAGGTCTACCGCAAGGTGTACCGCGACGTGATCACCCCCGGGCGTGTGGCCGATCTGCTGATCCTGCGCCGCGACATGCCGCGATCGCTGCACGCCTGCCTGCGCGAAGTGGTGGACAACTTGGCGCTGCTCGCCAACGAGCAGTCTGCCGAAACCCGGCGCCGCGCCGGGCGCCTGCTGGCCGACCTGCAGTACGGCCGCATCGACGAGATCCTGGCGACGGGGCTGCACGCGTTC